>NC_017771.1 GCF_000252445.1 Deinococcus gobiensis I-0
TGACCTGATCGAGTACGACACCGCGGAGCGCCGGACAGCCATCATCCGCCTCACCGCGAAGGGACGCCGCGAGGCGGGCGTGCCGGAGAACGGCGAGGTCCCGGAGCTGCCCTTCCCGATCCTGGGCGAGGTCGCTGCGGGCGTCCCCACCCTGGCCGGCGAGCAGGTCGAAGGCTACGCCGCCCGTCTGAGGGACGTGCTCGACCTGCAGGACGGCGACTTCCTGCTCAGGGTGCGGGGCGAGAGCATGGTGGGCGTCGGCATCTATCCGGGCGACCTCGTCGCCATCCACCCGGGGGACAAGGAGCCGAACCCCGGCGAGATCACCCTGGTCATCATCCCCGGGGAGGGGACCGGGACCCTCAAGCGCTGGCAGCGCAACAACGGCACCGTGACGCTGCATTCCGAGAACCCGCTGTACCCCCCCATGACCTTCAGGGCGGCCGACGTGCAGATCCAGGGCTACTTCATCGGCCACATCGGCACCGGGCGAGCCAGGAGGACGCCACCCACGCGCGGCTGAGCGCCAGCAGACCGGACCCCAGCCACCCACCACACGGCATCACACGGAGGAACACCTATGACGGTCATCCCGGCCAGCGGGTCACCGCTGCTCACCCATGCCGGGCGGATGGCGCCGCTGCGCCCCGCCCTCACCACCCCCGTGCCCCCGCCGGGGCCCAGGCGCGCTACATGGCCCTGGAACTCCGCCAGCGCCGCCTGCTGGCCGCCCTCGCGGCCCACGACGGCGAGGTCCCCAACGACGTGCTCGCCAGCGCCGTGCAGTCCCCGCCCGGCGTCGCCTTCGGCCTGATGGTCCGCCTCTGCGAGATCGGCATGGCGGTCCAGACCCCCGCCGGCTGGAAGCTCGAGGACTGGGCGCTGCCGCTGGCCCGCGAGGACCTGGCGCGCTCGGTCCACCTCGCCCTGGTGATCCCTCAAGATGACCTGCTGCGCCCGCCCTGCGACTCCAGGACCGAGCGCCGCGTCTTCGAGGTCTGCACCCGTCTCTTCGAGGGCAGCGTCGTCCTCCCCAACGTGCCTCTGGCGCGCGTGGTCGACGCGGATGCCGCTCAGCACTACCTCGACCGGGAGGACCAGCGCTTCCTGGCCAACCCGTCCACCCAGGTGGACATCGTCGTCCTCGGCAGGCGGCTCCTGCCGGTGCTGGCGATCGAGGCGGATGGCCCACAGCACGACGCCGACCCGCAGCATTCGCGCGACGCCCGGAAGAACCGCATCCTGCGCGTCGCCGGGCTGCCCGTCGCCCGCCTGCGGGTCCGCGAGCAGATGAGCGACGACGTGCTGGCCCACCACATCGGCCGCGCCCTGTGGGACGCCGCCCGCATCGCGCGGCCCAGCCAGCGGGGCCACGTGGAACTCGCCCGGGCGCTCAGCCGCCTGGCCTGAAGGGGGAAGCGTGAACACCGACCTGAACCTCCTCGACGCCGCGGCGCGCGCCCTCAGCGCCGCCGTCACCCCGCGCCTCCCCCTGGAACTCCAGCCGGGCGAGCTGCTGGCCCTGCTGCCCACCTCCGCCCAGCGGGCGGCGGCCCGACGCGCCCTGCCGCGCTTCCTGCTGATGGTCGAGCGCCAGGGCATCCGCGCCACCCTGCAGGACGGGACCTACCACCTCGACGTCCCCCAGTGGGACAGCGGCGAGGAGCTCATCCTCGACACGGGTGTTCTCCCGAATGCGCAGACACTGCCGGATGCGTTTCCAGCGCAGAAAACTGCACCACTCCTGACCCACGAACTCCCGGTCCGCGATCAACACGGTCCACCGTCTGGCGGGCAGGACCTTGAGCAGGCGGGCGACCAGGAGGATCCGGGCCGCCGTACAGCTGTTCCCCTGGTGTGGAAGGATCGACCACACGAGGGGAATGACGGCGCCTCCGAGGATGGCCCCCAGGACCAGGATGTTCAGGGGGGTCTGGCCATAGTGCCAGGTGGTCCGGTCCATGATCAGGGTGAGCCTGCGGTCGGGGAGCAGGGGAAGCAGGACGTCGGTGACGTCCTGCGGGGTCAGTTGAGCGTCGTGGAAGACGCGGGCCACCGTGCGAGTCTTTGAATCCAGCGTCGCTTCCCTGGGGAGATGGAGCGCGATCTTGCGGTGCAGGGTGGACTCCGCCTGAAGGAGCGCCAGGAGCACTTCGGCCAGCCGCCTCAGGGCATCCAGACGGCGGTGCGGGAGGTGGGTTTTCAGGTGGGCAGCCAGCGTGTCAGCATGCAGTCGGGCAGTATCGCGGGTCGTCACAGACCATGATGCTGCCCTTTGTCATGCCACACTGCGCCCAGGACGCCATTCATCGCAAAGTGTCAGGTGCTGAGGCCTCGACGTCCATCCCGCTGAGTGCCAACACGCTCGCCAGCCAGATCAGCTTTCTCGACATGCCCCATGATACTGAGGACCAGATCAGCTTCCCGTCCAACTTCGACATGTCCCCCATTTCTACGCAAATAGCGTAATACAAAAAAATTGAAAACAGATGCTACTCTCTACACAAGGAGAGGCATCGACATGACTCAGACGCGCATGGGCAACATCATCTGGGCCACCGCAGAACTCCTGCGTGGCGACTACAAGCAGGCCGACTACGGGAAGGTCATCCTCCCCATGACCATCGCCCGCCGCCTGGACGGCATGGCCGGCCGCCACCGCGACGACGTCGAAGCGGTGCTGAAGGAGCACGGCGTGACCGCTGCCCCGGCTCTGCTGGAGCACGCCGCCCAGGGACCGGTCTACAACATCAGCGGCTTCACCTTCGAGAAGCTGCTGGCCGACCCGGGCAACCTGGCCGCGAACCTGATCCACTTCACGAGCGGCTTCCCGGAGTCGATCCGCGAGATCTTCCAGCGCTACAAGTTCGCCGAGAAGGTCCAGGACCTGGCCGACAAGGACCTCCTGCACCAGGTGGTTAAGAAGTTCGCCAGCGTCGACCTGGAGCACGTCTCCAACGAGGAGATGGGCAACACCTTCGAGGACCTGATCCGGCGCTTCTCGGAACTCTCCAACGAGACGGCCGGGGAGCACTACACGCCCCGCGAGGTGATCCACCTGATGGTCCAGCTCCTCTTCACCGAGGATGACGACATCCTCGCCACCGAGGGGGCGATCAAGAAGCTCTACGATCCGACGGCCGGCACCGGCGGCATGCTCTCCAGCGCCGACGACCACGTGAAGGGAGCCAACCCGGACGCGAAGCTCGCCGTCTTCGGCCAGGAGCTCAACGACGAGTCCTACGCCATCTGCAAGGCGGACATGGTCATCAAGGGCTACGACCCGAAGAACGTCCAGCAGGGCAACACCCTCACCGACGACAGGCACGCCGGGATGAAGTTCGACTACGTCCTGAGCAACCCGCCCTTCGGTGTGGACTGGGGCAAGGCCTTCGATGCGGTCGCCAAGGAGCGGCGCACGCTCGGCATGACCGGGCGCTTCGGCCCCGGCCTGCCCCGCAAGAGCGACGGCACCTTCCTGTTCATGCTGCACGGCCTGCACAAGCTCGACGACGGCGGGCGTATGGCCATCGTCACCAACGGCAGCCCCCTGTTCACCGGGAACGCCGGCAGCGGCGAGAGCGAGATCCGCCGCCATCTGCTGGAGAACGACCTGGTGGAGGCGATCATTGCCCTGCCGACCGACATGTTCTACAACACCGGCATCCAGACCTACATCTGGGTCCTCAGCAAGGCCAAGGCCGAGGCCCGCAAGGGCAAGGTGCAGCTGATCGACGCCGGCAAGCTGTTCGAGAAGATGCCCAAATCCCTGGGCAGCAAGCGCAACCGCATGAGCCCTGAGCACATCGCCCGCGTGGTCAAGGCCCACGGTGACATGGAGGAGTCAGCCATCAGCAAGGTCGTGCCGGTGGCTGAGTTCGGCTACCGCACCATCACCGTCGACCGGCCCATGAAGCACAGCTACGCCGCCACCGAGGACCGCCTCGCCCGCCTGCACGACGACCGGAAGCTCCGCAAGCGCGACGACCTGGAAGACATCGTGGCCGCTCTGCGCGAGAAGGTCGGCGGGGACGTGGTGAAGAACCGCAGCACCTTCCAGGCGCAGACTCAGCTGGCCCTCGCGCCGCTGGGACTGAAGGCCACCGAGGTCAAGAACATCGTGGACCTGCTCGCCGAGCGCGACGAGACGGCCGAGCCGGCCCGCGACGGCAAGAAGAGGCTCCTCCCCGACACCGACCTCCGCGACACCGAGGACGTGCCGCTCACCGAGGACGTGCAGACCTACTTCGAGCGCGAGGTCCTCGCCCAGGCCCCCGACGCCTGGATCAACGACGAGGTCCGCGACGAGAAGGACGGCGGGCTCGGCAAGGTCGGGTACGAGATCCCCTTCAACCGGTACTTCTACACCTACGAGGCCCCGCCCTCCCTGGAGAAGGTGGACGCCCGCATCCGCGCGCGCTCCAGCCGCATCATGGACCTGCTCAAGGCGGTCGTGGGATGACGGCCGCCGAGCGGACCCTGGACTCGCTGAAGCCCTACCCGGCCTACGACTCAACCCGCCTCCCCTTGGTGCCACTCATCCCATCTGGATGGGAGGTCCGTCCCTTGCAGTCCTTATGCTCCGTCAAGGCCCGGCTTGGTTGGAAAGCGTTGAAGGCGGACGAGTACGTGCCGGACGGGTACGTCTTCCTGGCCACGCCCAACATCAAGGGTGCTTCGATCGATTTCGAAAACGTCAACTACATCTCCGAGTTCAGGTATTTCGAGTCTCCGGAGATAGCACTAGAAGAGGATGACGTCCTGCTGGCGAAAGACGGTTCAACCTTGGGGATCGTCAATGTTGTGACGCATCTGCCACGCCCGAGCACAGTCAATAGTTCGATCGCCGTACTTCGAACGATCAAGCGCTTGATGCGCGGGGACTTCCTTCGGTATCTCCTCGCGAGCCACCTCATGCAAACGGAGATCGAGAAGGTGAAAGACGGCATGGGCGTGCCTCACCTCTTCCAAAGCGACATCAAGAAGTTCGCCCTGCTAGTTCCACCAGTCGAAGACCAAGACGCCATCACTGCCTTCCTCGACCACGAGACCGGCCGCATCGACGAGCTGGTGCGCGAGCAGGAGCAACTGCTAGAGGACCTGGCTGAGAAGAAGCATGCCACCTGCTTCCATGCTGTGACTCAGGGGATCAGAGCCTCGACGCAGCTCACCGCAACTGATCATCCATGGGTCAACCTCTCTCCTCTCACCTGGAGACGCTGGAAGGTGTCGAGGGCCTTCGGGGCGCTTGGAAGTGGCACAACCCCTCCAACTGACATGGGCGACTACTACGACGGTGAGATCGACTGGGTCAACACTGGCGACCTCAAGGACAAGCCCATCTACAGTGTCCCCAAGCGCGTCACTTCTGACGCGGTACGGGACTATCCCACCCTTCGCCAGTACCCTGCAGGCACCGTCGTGATGGCTATGTATGGAGCAACCATCGGTAAGTTGGGGTTGCTCACTGCTCCGGCAACGGTGAACCAAGCCTGCTGCGCTTTCGTTGAAGGCGGTCCAGTCCTCAACCGATTCGCCTTCTACTGGCTGTTGGCGATGCGCCCCTTCATCGTCGCCCTTGGCTACGGCGGCGGCCAACCGAACATCAGCCAGCAGACGATCCGCAACATGGAGATCATCGCACCGGATCGAGCTGAGCAGCTTGAGATCGCCGCCTACTTGGATGCCCGCCTGGCGCAGATCGATCAGCTTGTCCTGGAGGTGCGTGCGAACATCGAGGACATGAAGCTGCTGCGCTCCACCCTGATCACCGCCGCGACCACGGGCAAGATCGACGTGCGCGACTGGCGGCCGGCGTGATGGCGCTGCATCCGGTGCCTTCCCACGATCACTTCGGTGACTGCCACCATCACAGCACCTCGGCGGTGGAGCGGCTGCTGGCCCAGGCAGAGCACCTGCTCGGCGACCGCGACCGCTCGTGGCTGATCCAGACCTTCGAGGCGGCGGTCCAGGGTGGGACTCGCCTGTCCTTCCCCGCCGAGGGCGCGAAGGTCGTCTTCCTCCTGCTGAGCCGTGGAGCCGCCACGCCGATCCAGGTGACCCGCCAGCTCGCCCACCAGGTCATCCACCTGCTCGATCCCCACCAGGATGGGCAGACCTCCACGCTGGAAGAAGGCGTGGCCGTGTGGTTCGGCCAGCTCGCCACCGGGAGGGCAGGCGTCGTCTCAGAAGCCGACGTGGAGCCCCCGGGAGCCCGCCGCGCCCTGCGCCTGGTGGAGCCTCTCATGGCCGCGCCCTGGAAGCTGCGGCGGTGGCGGATGCATTCGAAGCGTGGACTGAGCCAGATCACCGCCGAGGACCTCCTCACCCTGTACCCCAGCCTCACGCCCGAGGAGGCCGCCGCGCTGGCTGCCCCCTTCGACCAGACCCAGCAGGAGCCCACATGACCGGAGTCCACTTGGAGAAGACCTTCGAGCGCGAGATGCTCGATGACATGGCCACAAGCGGCTGGGAGGTCAGGAAGCGCAAGCCGGCCGCCGGCACGCCCGCCGCTGACCTGTGGCTGTACGAGTACGACAAGGTGCGCGGCCTCTACCCGATCGACGTGATCGAGTGGATCAAGGCCACCCAGCCCACCGAGTACGCGAAGGTTAAGAAGCTGCAGGGCGGCGGGACCGATGTTCGCATCCTGGACGTGCTGGCGAAGGAGCTCGACGCGCGCGGCCCCCTGGACGTGCTGCGCAGGGGCTTCAAGGACATCAACGCCCGCTTCCGGCTGGTGCAGTTCAACCCGGCCAGCGGCCTGAATCCGGAGCTGGCCACCCGCTACGCCCAGGTGGTGTGCCGTGCCATCAACCAGCTGCGCTACAGCACCGAGAAGGAGGACAGCATCGACGTGGTGCTGTTCGTGAACGGCATCCCGGTCGCCACCGAGGAGCTGAAGACGGACCTGACGCAGAGCATCGGCGACGCCATGCGGCAGTACCGCGACGACCGCCCGCCGCGCCACCCGGCCAACAACAAGGTCGAGCCGCTGCTCGCCGGGAAGCGGGCGCTCGTGCACTTCGCGGTCAGCACCGACGAGGTGCGTATGACCACGAAGCTGGAGGGCAAGGACACCCAGTTCCTGCCCTTCAACCGAGGCGACGCCGGCGGCAAGGGCAACCCGGTCGTGCCGGGCTGCTACCGGACCGAGTACCTCTGGAAGGAGGTGCTCACCAAGGACAGCCTGCTGGAGCTCCTGCAGCACTACCTGCACCACTCGAAGACCGAGCGCTGGCTCCCCGACGGCAAGAAAGAGGTCAAGGAGCAGACCATCTTCCCGCGCTACCACCAGCTGCAGGCTGTGCGCCTCCTGAAGAGCATGGTGAGCGCCGAGGGCGTC
This sequence comes from Deinococcus gobiensis I-0, assembly GCF_000252445.1. Classification (GTDB taxonomy): domain Bacteria; phylum Deinococcota; class Deinococci; order Deinococcales; family Deinococcaceae; genus Deinococcus; species Deinococcus gobiensis. Next base: position 7,346 of record NC_017771.1, read on the forward strand.
GGCCATGACTACCTCGTGCAGCACTCCGCCGGCAGCGGGAAGAGCAACACCATCGCGTGGCTGAGCCACCAGCTGGCCTCTCTGCACGCCACTGATGCACAGGGCAAAGAAGCCAAGGTCTTCGACACAATCCTGGTGCTCACCGACCGCACGATCCTGGACGACCAGCTGCAGGAGACCATCGGCAGCTTCGAGCAGCAGGCCGGCGTGGTCGTGAAGATCACCGACAAGGACGTGAAAACCGACCAGCTCGCGCAGGCCTTGACCCAGAACGCCGGGATCGTGATCCTCACCATCCAGACCTTCCCGGCCTTCATGGCCTACCTCACGCGCCTCAAGGCCATGGATGACGACCAGCTCGGCGCACACCTGGCGGAGAAGGGCAAGCTGACGGTGGACGCCGCCAAGGCCCTGATCGGGAAGGTCCGGCACGGCCGGTACGCCATCGTGGCCGACGAGGCCCATTCCAGCCAAACCGGGCAGAGCGCCACCCGCCTGCGTGAGGCCCTCGGCAGCGGCAGTGCCGATGAGCAGGGTGACGCCCAGGACGAGCTGGAGGCCGAGGTCAGAGCCTACGAGAAGCAGGTGGGGCGCGACAACCTCTCGTACTTCGCCTTCACGGCGACGCCCAAGGCGAAGACCCTCGAGCGCTTCGGACGCCGGCCCGATCCGGCTGCCCCGGCGAGCAAGGACAACCTGCCGGCCCCCTTGCACGTCTACACCATGCAGCAGGCCATCGAGGAGGGCTTCATCCTCGACGTGCTGAAGAACTACACGTCCTACAAGACGGCGTGGAAGCTGGCCTACAACGGCCAGGACTATGACACGGACATGGTGGACCAGAACCAGGCCCACAAGAGCGTGATCCGCTGGGTGAAGCTGCACGATCACAACATCGCCCAGCGCGTGGCGATCATCGTCGAGCACTTCCGGAGCAACGTGGCCCACCTGCTCGGCGGGCAGGCGAAGGCCATGATCGTCACCGAGTCCCGCCTCGCGGCCGTGCGCTACAAGCAGAAGATCGACGCCTACATCAAGGAGCGCGGCTACCCGCTCGCCACCCTGGTCGCCTTTTCCGGCGAGGTCAGCCGCGACGAGAACGGCCTGACCCTCGAGCCGGCCTTCACCGAGGCGGGCATGAACAAGCTCGAGGGCGTGAGCATCCCCGAGACGCTGGACAGCGAGCACTACCAGGTGCTGATCGTCGCCAACAAGTACCAGACCGGCTTCGACCAGCCCAAGCTCTGCGCCATGTACGTGGACAAGAGGCTCGACGGGGTGCAGGCCGTGCAGACCCTCTCGCGCCTGAATCGTATCCACCCGGGGAAGCAGACCTTCATCCTCGACTTCGTGAACGATCCGGAGGACGTGCTGGCGGCCTTCCTGCCCTACTACCGCACGGCCACCCTGACCGACGTCACCGACCCGAACATGCTGCACGCGCTCCAGGCCAAGCTGGACGGTGAGAGCATCTACACCGAGGCGGAAGTCATCGCTGTTTCCGACGCCTACGCACAGCCGGGCGTGAAGCAGGGGACCCTGCAGGGCCTGCTCGCCCCCATCGTGGACCGCTTCCGCACCCGCTGGCAGGCGGCCGCCCAGGGAAGTGAGGAGCGCGCGACACTGGAGGTCTTCCGGCACGACCTGGGCAGCTTCGTCCGGTCCTACGACTTCCTCACGCAGATCATCACCTACGACGACCCTGACCTGGCCCGCAGGACCGTGGTCTACAGGCTGCTCCAGCCCCTGCTGGCGACCGAGCGTCTCCGGGACCCCATCGACCTCAGCGGGCTGCTGATGACCCACCATCGCATCAAGCAGGCGGGCGGCATCGACGGCATCCCGGCCGGCAGCGAAGGCGGCGGACTGACGCCCGGGCAGGACATCGGCACCGGCAGCGCCACGCCGGTCAAGACGACCATGCAGGCCCTTGTGACACAGATGAACGGCCTCTTCGAAGGTGAGCTCACCGACGCGGACCTGATCAGCTACGCCTACAGCCTCACAGAGAAGATGCTGGAGAACACGACGCTGGAGAAGCAAGCTGCCGCGAGCAGCAAGGAGCGTTTCATATACGGCGACTTCCAGCCCGCCATGATGAAGGCCGTCATTGAGTCGATGAAGAGCCACAAGACGATGAGCGACCAGGTTCTGGGCCGCCTGGACGTGCGGGAAGGGCTGGCGAGCATCCTGGCCGACCTGGTGTACGAGGGGTTCCGGAAGAAGCGAGAGGAGGGATGACGACATAACACGCCGAGCAAAGCGCAATCAAACAAGCTCCACTCCCTCTCCGACCATCTTCAAGTCGGTCAAGACAGGCATCGTCAGCGGTGAGCAACTCCGCACGCTGCTGGCTGAAACCCAGGTCGACCGCGAGCCGAAGGTGCCCCGGAAGAACCAGGTCAACGCCCTGCCGTTGCACGACCTAACCTGGAAGGAGTTCGAAAAGCTCATCCTCGACCTCGTCGATGCCAGGGCGGATGTCGACGGCGCTTCACTCTACGGCGTGGAAGGGAGCGCTCAGGAAGGCATCGACATCTATGCACCACTGACAAGTGGCGGGTACGACGTCATCCAGTGCAAGCGCGTCCAGGACTTCGGACCCAGCAAGATCAGGGAGATGATCGACCTCTTCCTGGGGAAGAGGGAGGACGGCTCAGCCTACGTGGATGACAAGGGCAACACCCCGCCAGCCCTGACAGATGAGGAAGGCAACGTGTATCCACGTTGGCCTGCCCAGACACGCACCTTCATCCTTGCGATCAGCTCGGACTTGGACACCACCCAGAAGCAACGCGAACTGGAGAAGGCCAAGGCACGTCTGAAGGCGGAAGGGATCGCCTTCAAGCTGTGGGACCCCCGGGAACTCAACCGCCAGCTCAGGAAGCTGCCCGAGATCGTGGACGACCACTTCAGCCGTGCCATGGTGCAGGCCTTCTGTGGCACGGGAGCGAGTGCCACCCTCGGGCCCATCAGCGAAGCCGAGAAGCGCATGATTCTAGCCCAGGCCTCGATGCTCGACTTGCACGATCTGCTTGCTGGCAGGGTCGAGGACGTTCACGCAGGTGTCACTGAACTCAGGCAGCAGGGTGTCCATCTCAGCCCGCAGGGCCTGGAGGGCATCCAGGACTTGCTCAAGACGCTGAGCTTCCCGAAGGAGCCTGAAGCTGCTGTCGAGGCCGACGATCCCTTCGCCAGGGAACTTGAAGTTCTGCGGACCCATGTCAACGCCGGACATGGCAACACAGACGCCGCCTCGGCCATGATGTCCGACCTCCTGACGAAGGTGATCGATCAGCCCAGGGCCAAGCAGGCGCAGTTCTACCGGATCAAGGGGACCTTTCACTACAACGTGGAGCAGTACGAGGAATGCGCCGATGCCTATGACAGGGCCTACGATCTGGATCCGACCGCAAAGAACGCCGCCAAGCTGAAGGCGATGGCTCACCTCCTGCGACATGAAGGGGGGCCGGGCCTCCGCTACCTCAGGCAAGCTCAGGAAGCTCAGCCGGATGACGAGGACCTCCAGACCTTGATGGTGGAGGCACTCAGCCAGACGGGCGACTCGGAAGAACTGGAGAAGATCGAGCAGGCGCTGGAACCAGAACAGCTCGAGCTGGGCCTTCAACTGGCCAGGAAGCACATGGAGAGGAGGGACTGGACCCGGATGGGAGCCATCCTTGACGTCCTCTGCGGTGGACCCCATGTAGATGACCCCCACCTCCACCTCCTCCTGGGCAAGTTGCATCTCCACCAGCTTGCTGACGACACACGCGTGATGCCCGAAGCGGTCCGAGCATTGGGAGCACAACGGTCCCCCTCGTCCCAGCAGGCGGAGGAGCACCTCAACAGAGCGGTGGATGGCCTAGACCGAGGCAACGTGCTCCGAGCGCTGAGAACTGAGGCGCTGAACGCCCGGCAAGTGCTCCGGTGCGTGAGGCGGGAGCATCGCGAGAGCCTCGCGGACGCCCGCAAGGCCCTTCTTCTAGATCCCGCTCTGACCAGCGTGCAGCACAACCTGGCGATCGCGCATCTCCGGCTGAAGGAGCCCCAGGCTGCGCTACAGGTCCTGGACGAGTTCGGCGATGCCGTCCTGTCTGAAATCCCTGCTTCCTCCATCATCTTCGCCAACGCTGCAAGGCAGACGGGTGACCTCGAGCGTGCCCTACACCTCGTGAAGTCAGCCAAGCCTCAGGTGAGCGAGCACTACCGCATCGACCTGCTCAACGAGCACGTCCACACACTGATTGAGCTCAAGCGGGTGCAAGAGGCACGTGCCTTGGTGGACGCCGAAGCCTCGACTTCAGCGCTCGTGTACGTCACGCGGGCGATGGTCGACATCGCTGAGGATGACCACCCGCAAGCGGAATGCGACTTCGAGGCGGCCATCCGCAATGCCGATCCTGACGACATCGTGACCCGCGTCGACTACGCGAGCTACCTCGACTCAAGAGGGAAGGCGGCCCAGGCGGTGCCCTGGCTTGCGCCGCTGGACTGGACCGCTGTCCCTGACACCTGGCTGGAAGATCTGATCGTCATCCTCTACCGAGGGCATGCCTTCGCGCAGGCCCGCGCAGCCATCCGTGAGCGCCGCAGCCGTGGCCCCATGCGGGAGATGCTGCCGGCCGTGATCGAGGCACACCTGGACGCACTCGACGGTGACCTCAAGAGCGCCATCCCGAAGTTCTCCGAAGCTGTGAGCCGCTGGCCCATGCAGCCCTGGCCGAAGATGCATCTCGCTGCCGCCTACACGAGGCTTGGCGAGAGGGACAAGGCCCGCCCGCTCATCAAACAGCTCACCCTCGAGCGGAAGATGCCCTGGTGGATGTTCCTTGAGGTGTCCAGGACTGCCTCGTTGCTCAACATGCCCACCGAGGCACGTGACCTGGCATACCAGGCCGTGAGGCGCGGGTTCGATCACGAGGAGACTCACGTCAACTTCTTCAACGTCATGCACGACTTCAGGGAGAAGGCGATCAGCCAGATCGTCCGCCCCGAGACAGCCGTGCAGATCGAAGATGTCGAAGACCCCTCCTCTCCATCCGGCCCCAGGTGGGTCGTCATCACCAACGACCCTGACCCCGACCTCAGCCGTGGCGAGCATGCCCTCGACAACCCCTTCTCCTTGGCCCTTCTCGGGAAGGCCAAGGGACAGAAGGTCACGCTGGTCACTGGCCAAACTGTGCTCATCCTGCAAGTCGTCAGCAAGTTCTCCAATGCAGAGCGGGTCTGGCTCACCGAGGGACGCACTCTCTTCCCTTTATCGAGGCGGCAGCAGCAGTTCCGTATCGGAGAACTCGAGGTGCTGCCTCACGGCATCTGGGAGTCTCTGAGGAGGCAGAACGAGACTGACCAGGCCCTCCAGCGCCGCGTCCAGGACGGTGAGTTCCCACCCACGTTCCTCGGGGGCTTGCGAACGGCACCAGAAGCGACCCTCTGGAACTGGTGGATGGGAGGCCCGGCTGCCAACAGTTCTTGCCTGGGACTGCGCAGCGAGGCACGGGCTGCGACGAGGGCTGCCGAGGCGAAGCAGATCATCGTGCATTCAAGCGCTCTCGCCGTTCTGCAGCGCGCCGGACTGCTGCGCCGACTCGCACAGGTGAAGAGCCTCGTTGTCACACGGGCTACCCTCGACGACCTCAGCGCAGCCCAGGACAGGGCTGCCAAGGATGAGGCTTCAGCTCCAATCAGACGACTGGACTACAACGATGGGTCCGTTCGGATCAGGGAAGACAACGTCGAGACGCTCAGGGCGGACCGGCTCCGCCTGGATGCCCTGCTAAAGTTCGTTCGAAGTGGGCGTGTCACTATCCGACCGGACCTGGGACTGACTGATCTGATCGCGAACAACGATCTCGCGGCTCACGCTCCCCCCAGCGCATCGGTCTTCCTGGCAGCAAAGACGGCTGGCCTCCCCGTGCTCTGTGACGATCAGCCGTTGGCGGCCTTCGTGCGCGACGGCACCGTCTTTGGGGGCGGCATCAACGTCACCTCATCGTTGGCGTTCGTCTATGCGCTTCTGGAAGCCAAGGAGATCGATGAGGCGACGTTCACCAGGTGGACTGTCGCGCTCGCTGGTGCCGGGCAATCCCGACTGCCACATCTGACGCCCGAGATCGTCGGGGCCATCCTGGAAGAGAACGAGCTCAAGCGCAACCCCGCGATGGCCTCCATCCTGCGAACCATCGGCAGGGATGACACGACACTCCAAAGCCTTGCCGAGGACACCAGCTTGCTCCTGAAGCATGGCTTGCTCCACTACCCACTGCCCGAAAGCCAGGAATTGTGGATGAGGGACGTGCTCGACGCCGTCGTCGGCGACCGTCCTCTCCCGCCCTTCTACCGTGCCATGCGGCGCGCTCTAGATCAACGCCTACACCTGGCCCCCATCCAGCATGCCCGCGCTATCGACATCCTCGAGCGTTGGGCACGCGGTCGCTGGGATACCACCGTTGCCCAGCCGCTTGGTGCTACCGCTTGATCCGCCCACCCTCCGCCCCTCCCGCGAGTGCACCCCACATCCCCTGCGATACGTCCACAGCGACGTCGCGTTCGGTCGCCGCCCGCACCTCGCCTCCATCCAGTCGGCTAGCTCAGCGTTGCTGACCCTCCCCTGCGCCAGCCACGCCTGCAGCTCCGCCTCCTGCTCCGGCTGCAGGAGGCGGCGTCCTGGTTCCGCCCGGCCCCGGTTGGCCCGGACCATCGCCCCCGGCCCCAGGTCGTTGTAGCGGCGCAGCAGCGCCCGGACGGTCTGGTCACTGACCCCCACGTGCCGCGCCACCTCGACGACATCCGGCGTCTGTGCCAGGCGGCAGAGGATGTCCCAGCGGCGACGCTCCAGTTCCGTGTCCGCCGCGTCGCGCCGGGCCTGCATCGCCGGCAGGCTGAGGTGCGGCGCGAGGGTCACCACGGGGCGCGGCCGCTTCCCGTTGCGCTGGCTCACCTGCTCGGCGACCACGTCGTACCAGGGAGGGATCGGCGACATGTTGTAGACCAGCGGCCGGCGCGTCACGCCCTGCAGGCGCATCAGGCCGAGGAAGCGGTGCGGCCACTCACCGAGCAGCCAGGCCAGCTGGACGAGCAGCAGCCGGCGGTCGGCCAGCGCCCAGTCCTCGAAGGACCCGTTGCGCCTCCCCGGCATCCGGGCCGGCCCCGTCAGGTCGCTGGCCGCCACCACCCCGCGCTGCGCCTCCGGCAGCCGGAGCACCGCGAGGAGCTGATGCAGCACGTCGAAGCCCTCGAGCGCCGGCACCTCGCCTGCGCCGGGCCACTCCATCGCGTCATCCTCCAGGGCCGCCAGCAGCGTCGCCTGGAACCGGCTCAGCTCAGGTGCCACCTCCCCGGTGGGAGATCGGCGGAGGTCATGGCCGCATTCAGGGCACCAGGCGAAGGGCAGCTCACGCTCCCCGAGCCAGGCCCGGCCCCGGCCGAGGTCGTTCGACAGCGGCGCGTAGGCGCTGCCGCAGGAGGGGCAGGAATCCAGCAGCGCCGTGACGTGACGGGGGCAGCAGGTCACGAAGGACAGCCGCCACTCCTGGCGCAGGTGCTGGTCCTCCGAGAGGCAGCCCGGGCAGAAGGCCAGGCCCGCGCGGCCGTGCCGGTAGCCCGAGCCCTTCCCGAGCGGCATCAGCCAGCGGATGGTGGCGCGCGGTGCCAGGGCAGGGAAGAGCGTCCCCTCGAAGCGCTTCAGGGTCAGCGCGTCGATCGCCCCCTCGGGCACGCCGGTGGCCGCGCTGAGGCCGGCGCGCACGTCGGGGCGCAGGCGGCGGTCGGGGTCGTGGGTCCAGAAGCTGCGGTCCCCGCCGACCCAGGTGGTGAGGTAGGTCAGCCGCTCCACGTTGGCATGGGCCAGCCGCATCATCCAGGAGGAGAGCAGCTCACCGCCGAAGGGGCGGGGCCGGACGGGCAGCAACCCGCGCATGCCTCAGCCGCCGTCTTCGTCGCTGGCCCCGCCCTTCCCGGCCAGCATGGCCTTCACCCGCGCGGCGTAGTCGATCTTGTACGTCAGTCCCTGCTCGGCGGCGCTGGTGGCCGCATCACGCTCGCCGGGCGGCACCCAGCCCAGCTCGAGGAGCAGGGAGCGGTCGATCTTCTCCTTCCCCGAGGTGACGGCCCGCTCCGCCGCCCGCTTCAGCAGGTTGCTCAACTCGCCGATCAGCCCACCCGACATGTCCAGCAGCATCGGTGCCAGGACCTCGGAGGCCAGGCCCGAGGCCTTGCGCAGCGGCAGGGTCGCCTCGAAGGAGGCCAGGAGCTGCAGGAACTCCCGGTCCAACTCCCACTTCGGCAGCGTCACCGGAGTGAAGCGGTTCTGGATCTGGTCGTCCCGGCGGAGCACCACGAGTGTCTCGAAGACGCCGGTCAGGATCACCGGCCGCTCCAGGCGGTTGCCGAGCTCCTTCACCGCGTTGAGCACCTCCTGCTGCTGCTGCAGGGAGCCGGCAAGGGCATTGTTCATCTCATCGAGCACCAGCACCTTCATGCCGACGGCCCGCAGCACCTCGCGCAGCTTGAAGAGCTTCTGGTCCACCTTCGAGTTCACCCTGTAAGGTGCCCCGAGGCTGTCGAGCAGGTGGTTGTAGAGCCGCTCCTCGGTGGGGCGGGGCGGCGCGTCGATGACCACCACGGGACGGCTGGCATGCGCCCGCGCCGGATCGTCCACCGCCGGATGCAACTGCTCCAGGCGGCGGACCAGGGTCGTCTTGCCGTTGTTGGTGTCGGCCACCAGCAGGGTGTTCGGCGGCCGGGTAGCATCGGGATACTCGACCAGCCTCCGCATGTCGTCGAGGACCGCCTGCGCCCTGGGATAGCCGATCCAGCGGTCGCGGCGAACGAACATCAGCCGGTCGTCCTGGGACGCGGCCAGTGCCCGCGCAGCCTCTTCGGTCAGCCTCCTGTCTTGTGTCACCTGACACACCTCCGGAGGTCATGGTAACTGCGCGGCCTTCCAGGTTCAAGCGGAGGTATCAGGGCTTCTTCGGCACGACCTCGATCTCATCGAAGGGCTGGATGTCCTCGAGGGAGTCGAAGATGTTCAGCGCTGGCCTGCGTTCCGACGGCGGCTTCGCCGGCACCGCTCCCTGAGGCTTCTCGCCCCGGCTGTGCTGGCGCTTGCGCTCCACCCGGGCGCGCGCCTGCTTCGTCGCGGCCTGCTCCACCTCGACCAGCCGCGTCATGGCCCGGAATGCGGCGATGATGTCGCGCTCGTTCTCCATCCTCATCGCGTGCTGCTGGGCGTACTTGCGCGTGGCCCTGAGCTCCCAGATGCTCATCGAGGGGAAGTTCGGCTGCCGCGCGTGGACCTCGTAGTACCGGTCGAGCTCCGGATCGAGGAAGTACACCTTCGAGATGTCGCGGGGGTCGTAGCTCACCTGGAACTTCCGCGACTCCCGGCGCCTGCCCGGCTGGGGCTCGCGCACGCGCGATCGCAGGATGGGCGAGTAGTAGGTCACGCCCATGTGCCGGATGCCGTAGGGCTGCACCGTCGCCTCGAAGTAGGGCAGCAGGTCCATCCGCAGCCGCTGCGCCGCGTCCCCCTGGATGCGGTCGGGCAGCCCCGTCGCCGGGTGCTGCTCCGTCCCCTCCAGGAGCCCCTCCTCCCAGGCATCGAGAGGCGTCATGCCCAGCGCGTCATGCACGCGGCGGTGGTAGACCCCGACGATGTAAGCAGTCAGCCACGTCTCGAAGACCTCGATGGTCATGACGGCCTCCCCCTCGGAATCGTAGTCGCCCCGCTCCCGGACGTTGGAGAAGGTCGTCCCCGGCAGGGTGTGGATCTCGCGTGCCAGGGTGCCGAGCAGCCGCTCCACGTGCGCGCCGTAGTGCGGCTTCGTCACCGGCCGGAACTCGCGGTCGATCCCGTGGGCCATCAGGGCCCGCTCCAGCGTCTTGCCCCGGAACTCCCGGGCGTTGTCCATCTTCAGCTTGACGGGCTTGCCGTAGCAGTCCCAGCGCAGCTCAGGTGCCGCCTCCTGGGGACGCTCCCGGCCGCCGGCATCCGTGGAGGCACCGGGCTGCAGGGCCGCGTCCAGGGCCTCCTGGTGGCGGCTGATCCATTGCTCCTTGGGGAGGATCGCGTGGGCCAGGGCCATCCCCGTGCCGAAGGCCGAGGGCTTGTCGAAGGCGATTGAGAAGCCCAGGACTACGCGGCTGAACACGTCCATCACCAGGGTGAGGATCGCCCGCCCCACCGGCAGGCGGTGGATGCTGTCCACCAGGATGATGTCCAGCGGGGTGTGGTCCACCTGCACCACCGCCAGCGGGTACGTCGCCCCGGGGTAGTGCCCCTGGATCGGCTCGAGCGCGTCGGCCGCGCGCGGCCCGTAGCGCCTCGCCACCCGCTTGCGCTCATCCAGCGCGTAGACGCGGCGGCGGAAGGTGGAGAAGCTCGGCACCTCCAGCTCGGGCGCACCGCCCTCCCGGGTGGCGTTCGCGCGCCCGAACTCCACCTTGAGGCGCTCGTAGACGCTCCGCAGTGAGGGGCGGTTCATGACCAGGTAGTGCCGCTCGATCACGCCATCCATCAGCTGCTCGGCGTCCCGGTGGAGCCGGGGTTTGCTCGTCCTCGGGCGGCGCACCAGGCCGTTCAGCGACTCGGCTGCCTCGTAGTGGCGCAGCCAGCGGTAGAGGGTCGTGAAGTGGACACCGCTCTCCTCGGCGGCCCTCTCGACATCTTCCCGCGTCCGCCTCGGCCCGAGCCGCAGCAGAGGTTCGAGCACCGCCAGGCGATCCTCCGCCTTGCTCATGGCGTGGGCGTGCGCGGGGGAGTCGATGGGGTGGCCGGAAGCCGATCCTCCGCCAGCCTCCTGCTCCCGGTCTGGCACCAGCTGATCCGGCCTCGCCTTGAAGGGCTCGCCACGCTCATCCTGCAGGTGCACTTCGTCCAGCGACGGCACGCGGACGATCCGCCCGCGACGCTCGCCGAAGCGGACCCACTCGCCTGCCCTGAGCCTCAACGAGGTCACGGCGCACCTGCCGGCCAGATGCGCGCGTCCATATTCAGCGGAGACTGGAGGTCGCAACCGATGGCGCGCGTCGCGACGAGATGCCAGAGCACCGGCAGCCACTGGCCCCGCTCCATGGTCGGCAGGCCCTCCAGCAGTGCCCTCGGCGTGGTCTCGCTCAGCAGCCATCCGAGGAGCACCTGCCTGCGATCTGCATCGACGACGCGGCGGGCGAAGGGCAGCAGGAAGCGGGCGTTCTCGAGGAACTGCCCCCTCAGGGCCTTCTCGGTCACCAGGGTGAAGGTCCAGCCCTGCTGCCGCGCATGGTCCGCGGCCGCCCGGAAGCGCCAGGCCATCTCCATGCGCTTCTGCCTCACATCCTCGACGTACTTCACCTCGAAGAGGCCCGGTCTCCTGCCGTCGAGGTAGTGCACCAGGGTGTCGGGCGTGTAGCGCCGGCGCGCGCCACTCGGAGTGCGGAACATGATCTGCAGCGGCTGCGTGACGTAACTCTCGACGGCCGGATCGAACTCGAGCAGCGTGTAGAAATCCCGCTCCAGAGTCGACTCGAACTGGGCACCGCCCACCGCCCTAGAGGAGACGAGGGTCCCGTTCACCGCCCGATGGCTCTTGCCGATCTTCCTGACTGGCTGCATGCCCTCACGCTCCTCTCTCATACTCCAGTAGCACCTTCAGCGAGCTAAAGTTACTTCAGTAGCATCTATCGTGAGTCAACAGTAGCATTTATCTTGAACGAAACAGGCGATCTGAGGGGGTGGAGTAGCAATATGGATGGATGTTCACACTTCTCGAACCAGTACATCACGAAGTCCGCGAAGCCCGGCACCCGTCCCGCATAGGCCCCACGTACCCCCTCGGTGTACACATCACCCAGCCGCTGACGCATGCGCGTATTCCCCAAAAAAGGCGGATTCCCCACGATGAACTCTGCCGCCGGCCACTGCGGCTCCTGACCGGTCGCCGCGTCGAACACGGCATCCATGTGTTGGATGCTGCCGTAATTCCGCAGGATGGGTGAGGGCCACTCGTCACTGGGGTGCGCGGCCTTCCACTGGAGGAACGCGATCCACACACTCACAGACGCCAGCTCATGCGCGAACGGTTCCACCTCGATCCCACGCAACTGCTCGGGCGTGATCCGGCTGGGGAACAGGACGAAGGGCGCACCGATCTCCCGTGCCAGGCCGATCACCTCACTTTCCAGATCCAGCAGGTGTCCGAGGGTGACCACCAGGAAGTTCCCACTGCCACAGGCCGGGTCGAGCACTGTGACGCTCGCCAGCCGCTCATGGAAGGCTTGGAGGACGGTGGTGGCCTTTGCGACCCGATCCTTCGCCTTGCCCTCCACGATGACGCGCGCTTTCGCCTTCACCGCGGCCCACTCCTCGCGCAGGGGGTCCAGCACGACCGGCACCGTCACGTCGAGGATGTCCTGCACGGGCGTGTAATGCGCCCCGCGCTTCCCACGCGTGCCCGCGTCCAAGCTGTGCTCGAACAGGGTTCCGAAGATCGCAGGTTCCACCTTCGACCAGTTCAGCCGGGCAGCTCCCAGGAGGGACTGCGCCTCGGCCGCCGTGAGCTCCAAGGCCAGATTGCTGTCGAAGAGGCCCCCATTGAAGTGCCGGACATCCGCACCCCAGAACTCCCCACCGTGCTGCATCGCCCCGAACAGGTCTTCCAGGTACCCGCGCGATCGGTCGGGGTGCTCGGCACTGCGTTTCAGGACGCGGCTCAGGGGCGTGTCGTCGAGCAGACCGACATCCTCGGCGAACATGGCGAAGACCAGGCGCATGAGGAAGTGCGAGACCTCCAGCTGCCCCAGGCCGCGCTGCACCATGGACTGCGCGACCTCGCCGACACGCGCGGTCGCCTGCGTGGTCATCTCCTGGCGCTGCCGGGCCGGGTTCAGCCGCTCCGGGGCGTGGAAGGCGGCCTGGAGGACCTGGAGGGCGGTCAGGTCGGTCGCTTCCAGTGTGCGACCCTGCTCGAGGTCGTCGAGCGTGATGCGGTACATGCGCGGCGCGGTCGCGGTGAAGACGGTGTGGACACGGATCTCCACGAAGTCTGTGACGATCATCAGGGGCGGGCTGCCCAGCTCGTAGGCGTACAGCGTGGCCTGCGCGAGGGCCGCCCCAAGGGTCTTCGCGCGGGCGTCCGCGGTCTTCTGTGCGCGCTTGGCCTCCCAGATGAAGTGCCCAGGCAGATACACGTCGGCCTTCCCGAAGTCCTTGGAGCCGACCTTGCTCACCCCCGCTTGATAGGTCAGCCCGGTAGGCGCCCCCGCTTGCCCGGGCACAGGACCACCCACGAGGCTGGCGACATCGGCGTAGTGCTCCTGGTAGGCCTGTTCCTCAGTAACCGTATGAGCACGCGCGCGCCACTTGGCCACAAATTCTTGGGGATGCATCGCCGTGCAGTATGCCGTGCAGCGTGGAATGGCATTGACTGATCTCGTGCGAACCCCGAGCTGCGGTCGTTGCCCACACCGCAGAGAGAGGTGCATCCAGTCACGCAGCTCACGCGAGTTCAGTCGACAGGACGGTCCTCCCTGGCCTTGCAGCTCAGGGAACGGACCTGGCCGGTAGGGGAGCGCCAGCCTGCGATCACATCCCACTGGGTGACGTCCCCGTCGGTGAGGGCGGTGAAGCCGGGGCCCATCTCGGATTCGACGAGTGCTCCTGCCTGGCCCAGGTGTTGGGCACAGGCCTGGGTGACCTGTTGAACCCGGGTAGGGGAGATGTGGTAGACCTCAGGGCTGCTCTGGCGGTGTTGGGCGGCCACCTGGGCACTCCAGAGGCCCAGGGCCAGGAGTGGCAATACGATCAGCAGGATCCAGGTCGGACGCATACGCCAACGTAGCGAATATGCATGCGCACCATGTGTCGAGATGGGCGCCCCCACCACTGGCCTGCAATGACATGCAGGACGGGCGGCAGCCATGGACCTGCTGTCTTCTGGTCCGAACCCTCCCCGCCCGCTGGGCGGGAGCAAGGGCGGTACTTCAAGGCTTCACCACAGGAGACTGCCCATGACCAACACTGCCACCCCACTCGACGACCTCTTCGCCGTCCGCTCGCTCGCCGTTGTCCATAACGACCTGATGCGCGTCATGGCCGACCTGCGAGCACAGGATTCGCCCCACCGCGAGGAGGCGCGCAATCTGTTCAAGGAGAACCAGAAGGCCAAGACGGACGTCGACGCGGCCGAGGCCCTGCTGCAACAGATCCGGAATCTGGGCCAGCCTGCCCCGACCAACCTCACCCTGCCCGCCCAGGACCCGCAGGCGGTCGCCCCCAGTGCGGATCGGGTGGAGGTCGAACCCACGCCCCCCGTCCAGCAGAGCGCACCGGTGGAGCCCCTCCAGGACCTTCCTGATACGCCTGTGCCTGACCCTCTGCCGAGCGAGCCTGCGGTCGAGGATGAGGCGAGTCTGGACGAGCCTTCGGACATCCCGGAGGAGGCCCAGCAGGAAGACGCCGACGCCGCCGAGGCAGGCGCGGAGGACACCCCGGACGAGGACCCGGGTGAGGACGAGCCGGCGCAACCTGAGGCGGCACAGGCGCCCACGCCCCCCCTGCCCGCCGCGACGATCGAATGGCCCGACGGCACACTCGGCGAAGGCCTGTTCAGCCAGCTGGCCGCCACCCTCGGGCCGGGGGAGAGCCTAGGCCTGGTCCTGGCCCGCTCCAAGGGAAAGGCGCAGCTCCTCGTGACCGTGCAACCTGTCCCCCTCACCGGCGAACCGGACGCGACCGCTGTACCGCTCCAAATCAATGGCACCCCTGCCACCCTGGATACGGAGCTGGTCGGGCACATGACCGCCTTCCGCGCGGCCCGGGCCGTCGCCCGCGAAACGACCGATTACCTCGCGCAGATCAAGGCCGCCTCCGAGCAGGCGAAGAAGGCCGCCGACGACGCCCGCAAGAAGGCCAGCAAACCCGCCACCTCGGCGACTCCGGCGGCGGCGAAGCGGCCTGCATCGGACGGCAGCCTGAAGCTGGAAGTCGCGCCGGCCGACGCCATGATCGTGCTCACCGACAGCGCGGGAAAAACCCACCCCGTCAAGCACGGCAAGGACGCCCAGCTGCCGGTGGGGGAGTACACCGTCATCGTCGAGGCCGATGGGTACGCACGGCACGAGGAGAAGATCACCATCCGCTCCAATTACCAGACCAAGAAGGGCGTGGTGCTCCTCAAGGCCTCGGCCGACCGCCTGCTCTGACTCCATCACCCTCCCCAGGAGAGCGCCCGGTTCCGACCGACGCTCTCCTTTTTTTATCTCACCCCCAGGAGGACCTATGCCGTTTCTCGTCGTCTCTGCCACCACTCCCGATACACCGCAGGCCTGGAGCAACCATCTTGACTACCCCGAAGCACTCGCCCGGTACCGCGAGCAGGAACGCGACCTGGTGGCGTCCGGTTTCGTCCTGCTCGCTGACTGTCCCATGTACATCTCCGACGTCGAGACCTACGCCCAGATGCTCACTCCGGACCACATCCTCGTCCTGCGCAGCGTCATCGGGGAAACCTATGCTCAGCCCTACCTCCGGCACGTCGAGATTCACGGCCCCCTCGATCAAGCCGGATTTGCTCAACTCAATCGCCAGAAATACCTCCTGCTGGCCCTCCTGAGCGGGAAGACGCTCGCGCCAGCAGACCTGGAAGCCCTTGGAGGTCTGGTCTCTCTGGTCGAGACCCTGCAAGACCGGGCTCATGACGAGGGTGTCCCCCAAGGGATCGTCTGGCCCAACGTGCCCTTTGGCCAGGCTGCCGACGAGGAAGTCAAGTTGTGGGCCGAGCAACCTGACGTTGCCCGAGCACTTGTGGGGCAGGGATACGCTGAACAACTCACCTAAAACGCGCCTCTCCCTCCCCCGGCTCACGCCGGGGATATTTGCCAGTATGACGAAGCCCAGCGAGATCACCGTGACCGAAGTCCAGCGCAAATTCATCTACGAAGGCCGCGAACTGGCTGACTTCAACCCTGAATTGGGGGCCGAAGACATCAAGAAGATGCACGCCATGACCATCCCCGAACTCGCCTCCGCCGTGGTCGAAGGCCCGGAACTCAAGGACGGTGCCCATGTCTACACCTTCAAAAAGCGCCTCGGCACGAAAGGCTAAGGCGGCCCCCCCATGCAGCCCCACAAGCGTGGCCGAGTGGCTCCGGAGCAAGGCAGCCATCCTGGACGACCTGCCCGAGCTCCCGCCGGATCCCGGCGGCCGGCAAGACCCCCTCATCCGGGCACTGAGCCAGCTGCCGCGCGATCCCTCCCCCTTACCCCTGGAGCCCAGCGATCTGCCCCTGCTCCTCTGAGCCTCGCCGCCCTGGGTGCGGGCGGCCTGGTCCTCCAGGGCGTCCCCTCCACCCTGACGCGGGGCGCACAGGAGGCTCAAGCCGATCTGGAGGTGCTCTCCCTCCTCATCGAGGAAGGCCTCCTTCCCCTGTTGCCCCCAAAGCAACGGGAATCACTCCCGCTCTACCTCCAGCGCCTGGCCAAGACACCCCTGCCCTACGAGAACCACGAGTTCCACCTGCAACTCCAGTCCTGCTCCCCGTCGACCGCGTATGACGAGAGTGTCGATCCACGCGGCCCAGGCGAGTTGCAGATCACCCTCCGCGCGGAACTGCAAGCGGTCGCCTACAGCTGCACGGCTGCCCGGCGCAACCTCGGCCGCATTCATCCCCGGCTGTTCGGCAGTCTGCTCGTGCACCTGCGCAACATCACCAGCTGCACCTGGCCGGTCATCACCGCCAGCGACGCGCTGGAGATCGCCGAGATGTTCCGGTACGAGGACTGCCCGAAGACCTTCTGGAAAGGTATCCACGAAGAAGCCCGCAAGAAACTCGGCCGCCGCCCCACCCGTGCGGAACTGCACGAACACCTCGATCACAACGCCCCACGCGACCTGTACCGCGCGATCGGCATCGACGAGGTCCTGCCGGCGCTCAAGCCCAAACTCTGCTTCAGCCTCGCGGAGATTCGCCGCCGCTGTGAGGGGCATCCTGAAGCCCTCGTCCCTCATGTCCTCTCCATCGTGGACGATCTCGAACGCCTGCAGGTCCTCAACACCCGGATCAAGGCCCTGGAAACGCCTCTGGAACAGGACACGCTCTATGCCCTGGGAGAGATGCGGCGTTCCCCCATCCTGCTCCTGTCGGGGCAGCAGCGCTCCATCACCGCCGTAGAAAATGGCCGCTCCCTCCACGAGGTGCAGGAACTCTTCGAAGAGGAATGGCAGTGTGTGGCGCAGGGCGAGGGCTACTGCCCCAACTTCGTGGTGCGACTCCTGACCCGGAAAGACGTCCAACGCGCCAACGAACTCCTCCCCCTCTACGCGCAGAGCCTGGAGCTCACCCGGCACCTCGCCGAACAACTCATCGACGACTAGGGCGGTTCCGCTGGGCCACACGGCCTGGACGGACCGCCCTCTTCTGCTGTGCCACTTGTCCCTTCCCGAGTCCCTCATGGTTCTTCAGGAGTTTCCCCATGTCCACCTGGCAAGGCCATTTCCGCACCAACTACATTCGCGTCCGTGACGAGACCGCCTTCCGCGCCTGGGTCGACACCCTGATCGTCGAGGGGGAGATTCACGTCTTCGAGGGCGGCACCTCCAAGCTCGCCGGGCTCCTCAGCCTGGGCGCCCACACCGCGATTCCGCGTGACCGGCAGCTCTCCTCCGCAGAAATCCACGCGTGGAATGTCGCCCACCCTGACCAGCCTCCCCTGGACCCGGATGACGAGCTCCACCTGACCGCCATCCACGAGGAAGGCCTCGACTTCACGGCCGAACTCGCGGCCCACCTTGTGGAAGGCCAGATCGCGGTCGTGCAGGAGGTCGGTGGGGAGCGCCTGCAGTACCTCACGGGCTTCGGCTATGCCTTCGATCACCAGGGCACCGTCCTGACCCGCAGTGATATCGACGATGCCCTGAATCTGCCCGGTGGACACCGCACCACGACACCGACGTACTGACCCAGGCGCTTCCCTCCCCGCTGACGCGGGAGACGCCAGGGCATATGGACGTCCACATCGCCGACTTCAACAGCGTGATCGCCCGCTACGCTCTCATCGTCTACACCGACCCCCTGGGCCAATCGGGCTGCATCATGCAGCACGCCCTGAGCATCCACGACGGTCAGCCTGCCCTGGCCGAAGGCATCCCCGTCACCGGCGCCGTCATCAAGAACCTGATGCAACTCAACGCCGTCAAGTCCCTGCAGTTCCTCCCGACCCACCTGGTGGCCCTCGGGGTGAACTCGATGGCCTGGGTAGAGGAACGCACCACCCGGCCGCTGCTCTTCGGCGGCGCTCTGGACAAGGCCGTGGCCGCCCTCGACGGCCGCCCTCTGCCGCAACCCCGGCTGCTGTTCGTGGTGAAGCAGGGCAGATTCTCGGTGTACGCCCTGCGCGGACAGGAGCGTCCCACCGCCGAGACCAAACTGGCGTTTGCGCCGTACTACAACATCTTTTCCAGTCACGAAATCTGCACGGGGAGCATGAGGAAACCGGCGCAGATGCAGCCGGGCGATATCCCCGCCTGGATGGAAAGCTTCTTCTACAGCAACTTCGTCAAGCCCGCCGACAGCAACAAGCGCTGGGCCTTCAGCGGCACCTACCGGGAGCTCTGGGACGCGGCCAGCGCCGCCGGCGAATTCAAAGACGAGTGGCTCGTCGACACGAACCTCACGCTCGGGCAAGTCATCGGAGGGAACTGACATGCACCACCTGCAACGCAGCATCCGCGAGCTCCTGACGGACAACAAGCCCCTCAAGGTCGCCGTCGTCGGCGTGGGCGGCACCGGCAGTGAGGTCCTTATCGGCCTGGTCCGCCTCCATGACGCCCTCGTGGCCCTGGGGTACGCGGGCGGCCTGCAGGTCACGGCCTTCGACCCGGACACGGTCAGTCCCTCCAACCTCGTGCGTCAGCGGTACTTCGCCACTGACCTGGGCCGCAACAAAGCCGAGGTGCTCATCGGGCGGATCAACCTCAGTTGCGGGATGGTGTGGCGCTCGTGCTCACAGAAGTTCAACTCGGACCGGGCCCGGAAGAACTGGGACATCGTGATCAGCTGCGTCGACACGCGCAAGTCCCGCAAGGAGCTGCATCAGGCGGCCTTCTCCAAGGGGCTCTACACGTGGCGGTACTGGCTGGACTGCGGGAACGACCTGAGCAACGGCCAGGTGATCCTGGGCACGCCCGGCAGTACGGCGCGTGATTCCTTGCCCTGCGCGACCCAACTGCACCCGGAGCTGATGGACCTCAGCCTGCCCGAGGACGACACGCCGAGTTGCAGTGCGGTGGAAGCCCTGAGCCGCCAGGACCTGTATGTGGGAAAGGAGGCGAGCCTGCACGCCCTGAACCTGCTGTGGCAGTTGCTGCGGGACAAGACGTTGACGGATCACGCACGGTACTTCGACCAGCGGCAGGGGACGTTGGGGGTGCGGCGGTGTATACCTAGACCCCGGATAAGCCGGCGGCGACTTGACAGCCCACCAGAACCGTCGGTGATCTCCACCGTACCGGAAGCCTCGGCACCGACGCCGATCACCCCCCATACACCCATTCTGGATGCCGTGTTAGGCGTGCACCTGGGCACGCAACTGGATACCCCCCTACTCCGGGAGGCCTTGACGGCACTCCTGAGCGACCTCACGCCAGAACTGCTTGCTCAGGCCCAGGCGGAAGGACAGACGCAGCTCAGGCCGACACCCCTCGGCGACGAAATTGCGGTCTATCACTAGCCAGTCCAGTTTGAGAGCAGCCTTTATATCCCCTTGCTTGTCTAGACTACAGGCAGGGGGAAACCTTTAGCCAAATCTGTATTCAGCAGAACGTGACTCAAGATTTCCACTTTTGCCCGGTGTTTCTTTGTGGAGAATCACTTCGCCTCCCGTGTTTCTTTGTGGAAAATTGGGGGTGCGTCCAGTGTTAGTTTGTGGAATTCCACCTTGATCATCCAGTGTTAGTTTGTGGAAAGTAGTTAAATAACATAATTGCCTAAGAATTTTTAAGGTAGTGGCCCGTGTTTCTTTGTGGAGAACTCCCCCGCCTCTCGTGTTTCTTTGTGGAGAATCTCCCCCCATCTCGTGTTTCTTTGTGGAAAATCCCCGCAAGAACCCGTGTTTCTTTGTGGAGAACGAGTCCGTTTCCCGTGTTTCTTTGTGGGGAAAAACAGAAAAATACCGTCTGGGACAGCATTCCCTTTCTCCCTTGTTGTTGCAACATATTTTTAGTTTTTAGGGCCAACGGCCTATGAACAACACACAGGAGGTCCAACCGTCGTCTGTCCACCAGACTTCCGAACTGTCCGCAACGGCCGTGCCAACCAGAACCCACCACACCATGCAGGAATGCCCCTTACACTCACTCCATGGCCCAGGAGAACGTCGTGACGCGCTATGGCATTGACGAACGCAACCTGGCGCGCATCAATCCCATTCTTGCCCTCAACCGTCTCCCTGATGACATGACGGGCTGGCAGAAGACCATCCAGGTGGACGATCAAGGCGTCATCGAACTGACCTGTGAGGCCGGCAAACGCCTCGCCCCTCACGGGATCGACGCCGATGTCGTCTTCGCCCTGACCACGGCGTACTACCTGCAGGGCCGTCCTGACGACTACACCGTGACCCTCAACGTCAGCCAGCTGTGTGATTTGGCAGGGCTGACCCGGGGCAAAGACAAGTACGCCCGGATTCAGGAAAGCATTCAGCGTCTCAAGGTTGTTCAATTCACCTCCCGCAACAGCTGGGGCCGCCCCTCCAAGCGGGGATGGCAATGGGCCTCCCTCTCGTTCGGTGTGATCGACTCGATCCGGGAGGCCGACGAAGTTGATGAGCTCGAGCAGGCCGGCCGCTACACCGCAAAGACCACCTTGCGCATTCGATTGAACGAAGACCTCGTCAACTCCATCCGAGATGACCACACCCGCTTGATCGACATGACGTTCTACGTCAAGTTGAAACAGCCCCTGACCCGCCTGCTCTACCGGCTCCTCGAGGAGCAACGGCACCTCTCCAGTCAGCCGGCGTGTTACCAGATCTCCCTGATCGCCTGGGGCGACCATCTGGGCTTCCGTGAAGTGGACACCTCCAAATCAGAAATTGCCCCTGGTGTCCCCGCAACTCGAGTGATTCGGTCCGACCGGATTCAGCGCGCGCTCGAACCCGCGCATCAGGAGCTCATCGACCAGAACTACCTGAACGCGGTCGTCAAGACTCACAGAGGAAAGAACCAGACCCTGCATTACATCTTCAAACACCCCGCACAGATCACTGAATCGGAAGCGCCAATCAACCAGGAGATTGTCGATCTCCTCACCGCGAGGTACGTCACGCCAGGTCGGGCTGAGAACTTCAGCCGCGTGACCGCACTGGGAGATGTCCAGCGTGCTGTGGAGATCTACGAGGGTATTGTCAAATACAAGACGGTCAAGAACAAAGGTGGATTGATGGCCGATATTCTGACCCACCCGGCAAAGTATGAATCGAAAATCGTCACGGCGACTGAGCCGTCCGCTGTGCAGTCCCCCACACCCGTTCTGGAGGAGACGGAGGTCGTCTCCAAGCCGACAGAAGAACAGCGGGGCATGCTGAGCCGGATGCTGAAGAAAACAGTCCTGCCCGAGGCCACCATCGCGCGCCTGATTGACGCTGTCATGACCAGTCAGCTCCCCTTATCTGAGGTGGTGACACTGAGCGTCTACAAGGACACTGCGCTTGCTGCTCATGTCGCCGCGCTCCTCGCTCGGCTGCCCACGCCTGACGGTGACCATTGACCCTCCCCTAGAGGGGAAATGCGGAAGAATGTCTGTAGTGAATCCATCTTGTTTCAGTGGGGTGAATAGACCATGACCTCCTGGCCTGCTCCCGCTCGTGACATCCCGGCCTTCTTCACGCCGCAACAGCACCAGTTCATGACCATGGTGCGCACCACCGGGCAGCACATCTTCCTCCGCGCCACCGCCGGGGCAGGGAAGACCACCACCCTCGTCGAAGCCGCCTGGCACCTCCCCCAGCCCGGCGTCTTCTTCGCCTACAACAAGCACGCTGTCGCTGACCTCCAACCCCGCCTGCCTGCCCGGATGCGCGCCCGCACCCTCCACGCCCACGGCGTCATGCTCCTGCGCCAGACCACCGGACGCGACATCGTGCCTCACGAGGACAAGGCCCGCAAGGTCGCCCTCCTTGCCGGCGAGCGCCGTCATACCTACATCGCCGCCCTGGCCTGGAGCAAAGCCCGCGAGGAAGGCCTGCGCACCCTCGACGTCGACGCGGCCGCCTACCTGACCAGCCTCGTCGAGTGGCCAGGGTCTCCGGACGCATTGATTCACCTGATCCCCCGGATGCATGAGATCGGTCAACACCTCTGGGAGCGAGACGGCCTCGCGGATTTCACGGACTTCCTCTGGCTGCCGGCCACCAACGGCTACGGCGCCGCGAGCCTCCAGGTTGCCCTGGTGGATGAGGCTCAGGACCTGACCCCCTTGCGGCAGGCCTTCATCCTCCAGCTGCTCGGCTTGCCCCGGAGTGCGGCCCCCGGCCGCCTGATCTTCGTCGGGGACCCGGACCAAGCCGTCTACCTGCACGCGGGAGCAGATAAAGAGGCGCTGGGACGGCTTAAAACACGTGTGAAGGCCGTCGAGATGCCGCTGTCGGTGTCCTTCCGTTGCCCCCGCGACGTGGTCGCCTACGCGCAGGCCTACAGCACGTTCATCCGCCCTGCGCCCACGGCCAAACCTGGCACGATCGAGCACCTCAGCGCCGAGGAGGCCACCTTCGAGCGCGGCGACGTCGTGCTCTGCCGCACGAATGCCCCCCTGATCCGCCTCGCCCTCCAACTCATGGTGCAGGGCCGCTCCGTGTCCGTCGTGGGCCGGGATCTGGAGAAGCGGCTCGGTGAAGGCCTGCGGGACATCCTGCCAGCCACCGGGTCCTATCTGAACGACGACGTGACCGAACTGGTCCGGGGGTACTACCAGCCCAAAGCGGACCCCTTGAAGGAGCGCATCCGTCAGGGCGATCGCCCGGCCAAGCGGATCCTGACCGAGCTCCTCGACATCAGCAAGTGCCTGCGCTTCCTCGCCTGGATCGTGTCCCGCAAGGAAGGCAACGCGACGCTCCAGCAGGCCCTGACCCTGCTGGCGGCGCTGTGCCGGGAACAGACGGACGCCGAAGTCATCCTGAGCAGCGTGCACCGCGCCAAGGGCAAGGAATGGCCGCGCGTGACCCTCCTGTACCCCGAGATGATGCCGATGGCGTCAGGTGACCCGGAGGAGGAGACGGCCGTACAGTTCGTGGCCGTGACCCGTTCCCAGGACACGCTGCGGTTCGCGTACGGCAAGGAGTCCTGGGCGACCGGGTGGCGCGTGAAGCCAGGAGGTCAGGTCCAGCCTGCACCGCCCTCGCGTACCCGGGAGAACGAGGACGAGACGGCCCTGCTCGCGGGTTCGCCCCCAGTGGTGTCGCCTCCTCAGGCTGCCCCGGCAGGCGAGGCGACAGATTTCCAGGCCTTGCCCTCCCTCCCCCCGGTCATCCCGCCGGCGACGAAAACACCAGCCCTGCCGGGTCAGGGGCGTACACGCTTGAAGGTGGAGCCAAGTGCTGTACCCAGTGGCGCGGCTGAGCCAGCGCCGGTCCGCGTCGCTCAGCCCTCGTCGCCACCCCCGCCCGCCAAGTGGGCACAGATGATTCCCAGACCCGAGGCTGCCCCACATGCCCTCGTCGAGGACGACCGCGAGTGGGCCCTGTTCGGTGGGACGGCTGTCCTCGATCGTCAGGATCTTCAGGAGCGTCTCGAAGCCCTCCAGGAAGAGCCGCGGCCTTTCCTGGCCACCTGGGCAACGACCAGCCTGGAGCTGCTGCATCGCAACCCAGAGGAGGCCGTCTCGATCCAGCTGGAGGTGCTCGAGCAGTTTGAGCAGGCCGCCCGGCTGGCCCGACTCGCGGTTCCCTCTACCTCCACGACGGCCGCCCAGCTGCACGTGTGCGTGTTTGAAGGCAACCTGGCCCGCATTCGGGTGGGCCGGGTCGTGCGGCGGCATGTGCGCTTCTTGCGCCTGGAGGTCGATGGGCAGGAGCTGGTGTTCGAGCGGCGTTACGGGGAACTGCTGGAGGGCGGGACGCCCCTGACCCCCTTCATCGTCACCACGCCCCCGCGCTGAACCCTCACGGCGAGCCCAGAGCGCTCGCCGTATTCCCCAGCCCATGTCGGTTTCTGTCCCTCACCTGGCCGGGCGGCTGCGCGCCGCCTACGGCCTTCAGGCCCACACCCTGTTCGTGCACTGGAATCGCCAAGGTCTCGGGCTTCAGGTCTTCAGCGAAAGAGGAACTGTGCTGGAGCCCAAAAAAGAAGTGCCGTTCGAGACCCTGCTCGGGCTGCTCGACGACACGGTGTTCCTGCTTGGAATCGATTGGCACGTTCTCCCGCCCTACGTAGCCGCGGAGGATGACCCCCTGCTGCCCTGGGACCTCACACCAGACGAGTGGCCGGTGCAGGGCGCATCCACTGGAAGTGGATCTGGAACAGCAGCGGCGTAAGCGTCAGGCGCTCGGGCGTCAGGAGGAGCGGCCAGTCCAGCGTAGGGCGTGGCCGCAGGAAGATCACCAGCGGGCCAACGCTATAGACCCGGCGGTGTCGCCAGGGCATCCGCACGCGGGACCGGCGCTCGGTCTGGTGCAGCCATAGGACCGGGTGCAGCGCCGGCGAGCGCCAGGCCGCCCGCTCGCGCCGCGCCCAGGACATCACGCCGGCGATCGGCCAGAACAGCAGGATGAACAGGGCACCCCACCAGTGCGCTGGGGTCAGGCGGGTCTTGCTGCCCAGGAGGCTGAGGAGGAAAGCGCTCAGGCTAATGATCACGTAGTGGTCGAAGGTCATACCTCCATCTCTGCATCATTACGCCCACAACATAAGGGTTTAGATTACATTTCCACCTGTCCACCAGAACACCCCACACACTGCATGTATGGACCCGTTTCCCGCCCTGGTCGTGCGGCTACACCGCCTCGTCCAACAGTTGCACGCCTACCTCGACCTCGATGCCCTGCACCGTCACACCCAGCCTGAGCTGTCCTGGCTCTCGACGGCTGATCTGGATGCCCTGCTGTGTACCGCTGAAGTCCTGCACGCCGCACTCCGGATTCTCCCGGCCTTGGCCGAGGCTGAAGAGCCCAGCGCCGCCGACGAAGACCTGCTCATGCTCATCCAGGATCTTGCCCGCACCCTGGCGGAACGCCAGGCGTCCAACCTCCCGTTGAGTCGAGATCTCGAAGAGGCTGTGCAGTGGGATATTCGGCCGGGTGGGGTTACCCTCACCCTGGAAGAAGTGAGTGGTGCCGCTGCCTTCCTCATCGCGCATTACCGGGGCCATGGTCTGGAACAGGCCCTGCTCGGCCCCCTGGGTCTGGTCTTGCCCCCTGCACCGGCCTGCTTCCCGCCACGCACGAACCCGGCCACCCGTCTGCCACGCGGGGCTGAGCGGCATCCGGAACTTCACGTCCTCACCACAGGGCCACAGGAAGATGTCGCGATCTGTGCGGCGTTGCTGCTCTGGTGCCTGCAGCGCGCCGAGGAGCCGGAGATCGAAGTGCTGTCCTTGCTGACGGCGGCCCGCAACCTGATCTGCGTCGTGCAGGACCAGGCACGGGAGCAGAAGCGACCTCCCCAGGCGGGCGCACTCCTGCTCCAGGTCTGGAAACAGATCCATGCAGAGTTGGGGCAACCCCGTCTGGTCTGCGGGAAGGTCCCCGTCATCCGGCAGGTATTCCGGGAGCGGGTGCAGTGGGTCGCGCTGAACGAACTCCGGCGGGCATGGTTGATCGCTCAGGGCTGGAAGACCTCCGCCGCCCGGCAGATCGACACCGTGATCGAGGAGCAGTTCGATGTGCTGGAAAAAGTGCTGACGCTGCTCGAGGCACCCGAAGACATCGAGCACATCGAGCGCATGTTGCAGCTGACGACGATCTTGGTGTTGAGTCGAACGCCTCGTGTGCCTGGACAGCAGCTGCCGGTGCTCGTCGAACTCCTGTGCGATTTGACAGAGACTGATCCTCTGTGGGACTGGACCGGCTTCGACCACCTTTATCTCGATCCGAGTGTGACGAAGGACGAGCGGGAGCATCGCCGGCAGAAGGAACTCCCTCAGGTGCGGGCAAACCTGTCCCTGCAATGGGCACTTCAGGTCGTGCATCCCGTCCTCGATCTGTACCCCCGAGCGCACGAGACGCATCTGGAGGAGGTGTGCTGGCTCCTGCAGGAGAGTTTCGGGCACCTGTTCGCGTGTGCCCGGCAACGGGGGGTGCAGATTCCGGGGGAAGCCCAGTGGCGCTCGATGCTCGAACCCCTGGGATGGATGCGTGCCTCCCCGCTGACCGTACAGGAGCAGGAGCAGGTGCGTGGACGGCTCCATGCCCTCTCGACGAGCATCACGGCGGCCGCGCTCCAGGCCCAGCAAGAAGAGACGTCTATGCCCGCAGAGGAGATCGTGGCTCCCGAGGCCGTCGAGTGGTCAGCCGACCTGGATGACCAAAGATCGGCCTCGACGGCGATGGACGCGAGTGTTGATCAGCAGTTTGAGCGTCCTCAACCGCAGCTCACCCCGCCACGACCGGAAGCCCCGCACGTGCTTCAGGCGCGAGCGTTACTGGCCGGGCGACCGATCACGCTCATTGGGGGGGTGCCCTCCGAGCCGCACAAGCTGGCGCTCGAGCGGGCACTGGAGGTCCGAGTGGACTGGATTCCTTCGATGCAGTACCAGCATGGCGCGCATGCCGGGAAGCACGTGACAGAGGAGACGGCCGCGGTCATCCTGGCGATCCGGTGGATGGGGCACGCCCACATGGGCCTGCGGGATATCGCGCGGGCACAGGGGGTGCCGTGCGTGATGCTGCCGAGCGGGTTGAACCCCTCGAATGTGGCGTGGCATCTCGTGGAGCAGGTGGGGCATCAGCTGTCGGGCGGGGAGCGCTTGGAGGCGTAGGCCGAGCGCACCTCGCAGCCGCCCCTGCCCCGGCGGGGGAGGACGTAATGGCCGTAGCCAAAGAACAGCGCGGTCTGCTCAGCGAGATCGGTCGGGAAGTCCGAGAGGTCAAGCACCTCACCTTGGTCGTCGAGCAAGGTGAGGCCCAGTTGCGCGGATACCAGGACAGTCGCCGCTTCCGGGCAACAGTTCAGAATTGTCCCTGTCAGATCCTGAAGGGCTTGCCGGGTCACCTCGACCTGGGACGCTGGGACGATGATAGAGAAGAAGGAGGCCATGTGAACTCCAGCGTATGCTCAGGTCTGGTGGGCCCGTACAGGTTCGATACCGCGACGCTAGGATAATTTGAGGTAGGAGACCTACTGTATGGATTTCGGAGTGATTTACCAGTTTGTTTTAGGAGAGCGTATTGAGCCTTTGTCCATTGGTACACAGGCAGCAATTGACTCAGCGGCAGCTGCCGCCAGTGCAGCTGAGGCGACTTGGTGGTCTGTTCGTATCAGTGTAATTGCGCTTTTTCTTACTGGGCTTGCGGCAATTTTTACGGGGTTCTCTCTAACAGCATGGCGAAATCAAACTGTAGGGGAGAAGGAGTTTAATTCTTTAATTGAAACATACCAGATATTACGTGATATTAAGGCAGAAATTCATAATATAAGACTCACTGCTATACTAGAAGGCCAAGCGAGCGATAATGAAAGGAGTCATAACTTCCGCCAACAACTTTCATCATTAAATAGTAGTCTTTTAGGAAAAACAGTGGGCCTTGATTTAGTTTGGGGTAAAGAATTTAAAAAATAAGAGAAGATGTGGAAGAAGAAATTAATAGTCTGGCTAGAGCATCTCGTATGATATACGAGCCAAATGCACAGGGCATACTACCACAACACCATCATGTTATGAATAGATTTGCACCAAGAGAGGTATCACATCCTTATATGCTTCAGGGGCCTCCTATTATCAACCCTGAAGAGCAAGAAATTGCTAAGAGAGAGATTATAGCAAGAAGCGATGCAAAGTTCGATGCTCTTGAAGAATGGATAGCAAAACGACTCTCTCGATACATTCCTAAAAATAAGAAGCATTAACTATAAAACATATTGGCTGGTACTGAATATTACCATCCCATGAGATCGTCCTTGAGGTCATCAGCCGCGAGCTGGGCATAGCCCTTGCGAGTGGTGTCGACCGACTCATGCCCTAGGTGGGCGGCCACCCGCCCAAAATCCTTGATCTGCCTAAGCAGGCGCGTCCCCGCATACTTGCGCCCTGGATGGAAGCCCCGGAAGTCCACGCCCGCCAGCGCGAAGGCCTTGCCAATGTGATACCGGGCGGTCATGACGTGGCCGTAGCGGAACAGATGGTCGCTGGGCGTCGTGCGTTTCCCGTCCATATGTTCGGGGCCACCAGGGCCGTAGAGTCCCCGGTAGTGCCGGGCCGCGCGGGCGAGGCTGGTGCTCATGGCGACCACTCGGCCCTTCCGGCCCTTGCCGCTGCGGACGTGCAGGCGCTTGGCTGTCTCGTCGAGGTCATTCCATTCCAGTGCCAGAGCCTCACTGATGCGCAGGCCAGCGTGGGCCGTCAGGAAGAGCAGGAACTTGGCATGCACGTCGGCGTGCTCTAGGACGTCGGCCAGCTCGTCCTCGGTATAGGGCGGGCGCTTGACGATCCCCGGCGTGCGGTCTTTGGGCACCTTCGTGTCGCGGAAGGGGTCGGCGTCGGTGGCGCCCGCCCAGCGCAGGGCACGGTACAGGCAGCCGGCGGCCGCGACCTTGAGCTGAACCCCGGCAGGTTTGCGTCCGGCGGCGAGCAGGTGGTTGATATAGCCCTGCGCGTCGTGGCGGCCCGGCCGCAGCAGGCTGAGGGCCTGGGCCGCGGCGTACTCGGCGAACTGCCGGGTGCCCAGGGCGTAGGCCTCGACGGTGCGGGGGCTGGTCAGGACCCCGCTGCCGCCCTGATGCGCGAGGTAAGCGGTGGTGAGCGAGACGAGCGCCGCCACGTCCTTGTCGGCGGCGGCCCGCACGGCGCGGCGACGCAGTTCCTCGTCGTGCAGGTTCGTCCACTCGCGGGTTTGGGCGAGCAGATCACCCTGGTAAGGGGCGAGGGTCATTTTCGGGGTCGCCAGGACTGAAGGATAAAAAGCATGGTTTATCTTACCTAAGTTACCTTAGATAAGAGAATACGTTAGCACCCTAGCATATGCCAGAGGCGCGCCCCGCCTACCGTCCGATCCAGGTTCGCAACTCCCCGGCCGCCTCCGGCCCCAACGTCCAACTCACACGCACTGGAGGCTCGCCCGGTTGATCCGTATGCACCGTCAGCACCCCCCCTTCACTGCTGATGCCCGAGCGCCGAGAAGTTGCCGTCATCGAGGCATCCTCACCCCTCACCGCTGCCTTGACCACCCGGTCGAACTCCGCCGCATACGTCGGCGAGAGATCGAAGCCGAACACCCGCTCCCCACCAACCTTGCCTGTCACCCGGTACGTGAAGCCGTAGAGGGCAAATTCAAGCTCTGCGGCGGCCGGAATGACAGGAGTCAACGTCAAGAACTGGCTCATTGTCCTAGCGTAAAGCGAATGAGCATGCCGAACACTGCACTGATCTACTGGATCTCTGCCCCCTATCTCGATGGGGCTTCACGCTGGCAAGCGCGGAACGTCTGGATACCTGAGTTGGGAGCTGAGCAAGTGGATGTTATTGCTCAACATCTTCAAGAATTCGCGCGGCTTTCACTCGTGCGTCATGCTCGTCAAAGCCCTCGTGGTCCCACCCCTTCGTCAGCTCTACACCTGTGGCTGTGGGGGTGCTGCTGCAGACGTATTCATGACTATAGGTGGGGCGGGGGTACTGTCCTTCGGCCTTATCCATTGCATCCAAGACGCTCCCCGTAAAAGGGATCTCCGTGATGAACTTCTTGCCTTCGTAGACGATGATCCAGTTTTTGCTCAGGCGCGTCATCTCTTTACGCCCGTGCCCATGTCGGCATGTTTTCACTGAGAATCTCAAACGCCGCAAACATGGCCGCCCGAGCTCCCCCTGCCACCGCGAAGGCTACC
Source organism: Deinococcus gobiensis I-0 (assembly GCF_000252445.1). Taxonomy (GTDB): domain Bacteria; phylum Deinococcota; class Deinococci; order Deinococcales; family Deinococcaceae; genus Deinococcus; species Deinococcus gobiensis. Next base: position 37,354 of record NC_017771.1, read on the forward strand.
TGATTCCCAGTGCTCACATCCCCCGCGGCGAACACCCCATCCACAGACGTCTTCTGATTATTCGGCGTCACGAAAATGCCCCCCGACTCGATCTTGCATCCCAGCGTTTCGGCGAGCGCCGCATTCAACTTCCGCTCCCCATGGGTGTACAACACCGCACGCTCCGCACTTGTACCGTCAGCAAAATGCAACCGGACCCCCTTGGGGATGCCCTCGACACGTTCGAGCGCACTGTCCACCAGTGTCACGCCCACACCCTGCAGCTGCTCCCGCTGTTCCGCCGTGAAGTCATGCGGGCCAGTCCCACAGACCAGCAGATCACGCGACAATTTCTGGTGGTACAGGATGGTCCAGAGGCCATCCGGACCCGTGAGGCCAGGTTGATAGAGCGCCAACGGCTGGTCCCTCACTTCCCAGCCGTAGCAATATGGGCAATGCTGCACGCCCCGGCCCCATTCTTCTCGAAGGCCAGGGATCGGGGGCAGGATGTCTTGAACACCCGTCGCCAGGATGAGCTTGCGGGCCTGGATGGTGCGGCCGTCCGTAAGGTGGGCGGTGAAGGCATTGTTCTCGCCCGTGATCTGAGTCACCTCGGCTTCGATAATGGGCAGTTCGTACTGCGCGAGCTGGGCGCGGGCGGTCTGCAGGAGCTCCGCAGGATTGGTGCCGTCCTGGGTCAGGAAGCCGTGGGTGTGCTGGGCGGCCGCGTTTCGGCTCGGACCAGCAGTGCACAGGACGCCACGGCGCATGCCACGTGCGGTATAGAGGGCCGCGCTGAGACCAGCGAAGCCGCCCCCGATGATCAAGATGTCGTAAGGCGCAGTCGGGTCGTGGGTCATGCGCTCAGCCTACTGGGCGAAGGAGTACGGCGTACACGCAAAAGAGGCACCATGACGTCATCAGGTGAAGGCTGGCGAGACGGTAAGTTTGGGACGGGGATTGACCGGGAGAATCTCCTCTTTGATAATCGGTAAAGACGGTAAACAGTATGCCTATGTTGCAACAACAGAAGGCCAGAAAAAGGTCTTGGCTGAGAGTTTAGGTTCGGCACAACAGTTAGGAATCAATTCACCCGTTAGAAATCCACGCGTATCAGGTAATCCAGCTCTCATTTCACGAGGTTATGCAGAAGTTAATTCGCGTCAGAAAAAATAATAAGTCAGCTACCTGAAACCTTATCGAGGTTAACGGTGAAAAAATCCGACTTCAGTCTCAAGGATTTAGCTGCTATTACCGGTCAGGAGGGTGTTGAATTCGCCATGTTTCGTAACGGTGATAGAACACTGATTATCAGAGATACCGAGAGACAAGTGCCTTTGACGGAAGCTCAACTTCGAAAACTTGCCGATGAGGGTTGGCGCTGGAGCGCGCATAGTCATCCTGATGGAACTATTTACTCCTCTGAGGGAGACGTTAAAGTGCTGGGACTATTTAAAAATAGTGCAATTATTACTCCCAATACTAAAAGAGGTCAATTCGATAAAAATGGAGATGTTCTAGGAGGGTGGTTGCCATGAATGCTAAAAAGGCTCGACTTAGTTATGAAGCTATTAAAGAAATAGCAAGAAAGGAGTTTATTAAAGCACTACCTGAATATGATTGTTCGGATTTTGCTGTAAAAATGCAGAACGGCGAGATTAGAGGTGGAATAGCAGTTGATACTGCTGATAGAACTGTGCAGTACGGAGTATATGAAGCTCGCGAAAGCGATGCAGATCCTTTGGTGGAATATGGAAGGATAGTAATTAATCCATATACTGGCGATTGCCTAAGTGTAGAAATACTTAGTATGACTAAATTGTAGATATCGCAGTTTATATTTGAGATAAACTTCAGATTTTAAGAATTTCCGTTGCAATCTAGTTAACCTGTTAGATTATTTCAAATTCACTGCGCACTTAATTGGAATTAACTATGGTTTCTAATGGACTGTTCCCCGCCAAGGCCTCCTGATCGCGCTCCTTGAGCTTGAGGCGGCTGAGCTTGCCCCGCAACACCTCCAGGGTGTACTCCCCCTCCCCGAAGAGCGAGGCATCCAGATCTTTCGGTAGCTCGATGACCACCGCGTGCCGCTCGGCGTCGTAGCGCAGTTCCACTTTGCCCCGGGCATGGCGCTCCTTGAGGGCTTCGAGCTTCTTCGGATTGCTGTTCAGGAACCCGCCCCGCCGCTTGCCACTGTCGCGCAGGGTCACGACCTGCCCAGCCTGGGGCAGCTCAACGTCGTACTTCGTATCCAGGTACCCCGCGAGGTTGTGCCGGGGAGCGACCTCCCCGTGGGTCAGCAGTACCTTCCCCGGGCTGTAGCGGGCAATCATGCCCAGCAGGCCGCCCCGGTCGGCATGGGCCGAGAGGTAGAAGCGCTCGACCCGAGCGTAGGCGGGCACTGGCTCGCGTCCCCCCCGACCGTCCGGGAGCAACACGTCCCCACCCTGCTGCAACTCCAGCAGCCGTCGCCCCGGCGACTCGGCGTCCTGATACCCCACGACAAACAGGGCATTGCCCGCCTCTGGAAGCCACGCCCGCGCGTACACCGGGCTAGCCCCGGCGTGCAGCATCCCACTGGACGCCACGACCACGGCAGGACCGTCCGAGGCCAAGATCCGTTCCCGGTCACGCCGGTCTCCAACAAGCGTGACAGTGCCCCCCAGGAAGACCGGCTGCCCACTCGACTGCCGCCGGTTCTGCAGGGCCTGTGGAAGGAGGGGGAGCAGGTCCTCGTAGGTCTGCGTCATCTGCCGGGTCAGCCCGTCGAGGTAGAGCGGCACGCTGGGGAGCAGGCCACTGGCCATGCCCGTCTGCAGGATCTGCGTGATCTCCTGGGCCCGCCCCAGGGCGAAGGAGGGGATCAGCACCTTGCCCCCCGCCCGCAGGGTCTCCCCGATGGCGGCGACGAAGGTGCGGACCTGCTCTTTCCTGGACGGTAGGAGCGTGTCACCGTAGGTACTCTCGGAGACCACCGCATCGACGGGCGTAACCTGCGCCGGCAGCCAGGCAGCGTTGACGACCGGCGTATCCACATTGCTCACATCCCCGGTGTGGAAGACGCTGCGGCCGCCGCTTTCGATCAGGACACTTGCGGCCCCGAGGAGGTGTCCACTCGGAAACAGGGTGAAGGCGAAGCCGTGGTCACTGACGCGCTGGAAATAGGGGATGGGATGCAGACGCTCGAGGGTGCGCTTGAGTTCCTCTGGGCTGAACATCGGGAAGCCTTGCTCGGTGCTGACCTTGAGGGTATCGGCGAGCACCAGGCCGGCGATGCGGGCCGTGGCCTCGGTGCAGTAGATCCGCAGGTCTGGGAAGCGCCGGATGACGACTGGAATCCCTGCGACGTGGTCAAGGTGGGCGTGCGTAAGGACCATCGCCGTAGGCGGGTGTTCTCCCAGGATCTCAAGCTTTGGGAGCGCCGCTTCACCGACCTGCCCCGGCCGCAGTCCGGCGTCGATGAGGAGGTTACCTTCCTTCAGGAGATAGAGATAGGAACTTGCCCCTACTTCGTCCGTTCCACCCAGGCCAATGAATTGCATGACCTTCACTGTAGGGATAGGCCCTCGCAGAAGGCGAGCGGCCGCATGGCGACGCATCGGCCAACCAGAAACGCGCTGACAATCCAGGTATGCCCAGGCCTCGACCGATCAAGCTCCTTCTACCCCACTTGCAGGTGTACGCGCTCCTCCGGAAGGCGCAACCCGACCAGCGAGCACAACGCGACCATGGGCGCTCGCGGCAAGGCCTGCGCGAACAAGGCCTGCACCAACTCTGGCCCAGTCAACACCCAGGGGCGGTAGACCCGCGGTTGCGTGAGCGCGTCATAGATATCCGCCACCGCCACCACCGCACTCAACGGGTCCAACTCCGTCTGACCCCCGGGATAGCCCTGGCCGTCCAGCCGCTCATGGTGTCGCAATACTGCTGTCACGACCTCCGCCGGCACCCCCGGCCAACGCTCCCGCACCAGTTGCGCCCCGTAGGCCGCGTGGTGCTGCATCGCCTGCCGCTCCAGCGCAGTCAATGGTCCAGGCTTGTTCAGCACACTTGGGCAAACGCCGACCTTCCCCACGTCGTGCAGATACCCAGCGATCAAGGCCAACTCCACATCTACATTCAGCAGGAAAGCGATTCGGGATGCCAGCAGACCCACCCGTTCAGCATGACCCCCACAGGTTCTTTCGACCAGGTGGGAGAGTGGAGTGGGGATACCCAGCGTTGCCATCACATCATTCAAGCACTCCGGCCGCTCCCACGTGCCAAGTGCGGCGCCTGAGGACACCCACATGTCTACCCCCGTCATCTACAGCGTGCTCGGTCTCCTCATCACCATGGTCGGCATCCTCAACATGCCCCGTCATAAGTGGCCTACAAGCTTCAGGGGCGTCCTGGCACTCCTCCTCGGCTCACTGTTCTGGCCAGTCGTGCTCCTGGCCCTCTGGTATGACCAGCAACGGGCCACCTGGAAGGAGCCCCCACCTACCCCCAAAGTCTGGTTGAAAGTCAAGGAGCAGAGCGGGGCCTACACCCTTGGGCCGCTCACGCTCATCATCCGGTACCGGCCACGTCGCTGCCGCACGTCGGGTCGGTGGACCATTCTGGTCCGCCCTCGTCCCAGCCTCAATGCCCCGCTCCTGATCCGGCGTCAGGGCTTCAGCATCAACCTGCTGTTTCGCCAATACCATTTCCTGATGCTCGCGCCCGTGAGCCAGGCCTCCCCCATCCCTCCCCCATCGCTGACGGCCAGGCCCCGGCAGGAGCAGGCCTTCACGCTGAGCGAGATCCTGATCGTCATCGCCATCCTCGGCATCCTGGCGGCCGTCCTCATCCCCAGTTTTCTGAATGCCCGTATGGCTGCACAACGCAAGCTGATCGACACCTATGCTCAAACCTGCCAGATCGCGGCCGAGAAACGCCGGAACTACCTCACCAATACCCTGACTCTCCCGGCCCCTGGAGGCTTTGCCCCCACCTGCGCCACCCTCGGGGTCACTCCCCCGTCTTATGTCACCAAAGCAGAATTCCGGGACCAGGGCGACCGCTACGAGCTGGTGGTGCAGGGCCAGGTCAGAGGCAGCACGTATACCCAGAGTGCGACCCTCATCAAGCAGGTCACGAGATGACGGCCACCCCAGGCGCCCTTGACCATCCACGGGCGCGGCAGGAAAGCACGGCGCTGTTCAGAGAGATGTTCGGCGTCTGCGAACGCCAAGGGGAACTGCTCACGCTCAGTATCGTGACGGCCCTGATGCTCGACCACCACCGGGGAGACCCACCCATCCATATTCGGGAGGACACCTATTACATAGGGGACCGCCCACTCCTTCCCTACCTGCGGCAACTACAAGACCTCCGCGAGTCCTATCACGCCCAGGTGGGCATTCAGCCCTACAAGGCTTACGGCGAGGTGCAGGAGCGGTTGCGCCAGCTGCTCAATCCCTCGCGCTTTGCGCAGAGACCAGAGGCATGACCAGTCCTGCCCAGTTGCCCCTCCTGCCCGTCTACATCCTCGGTGCCCTCCAGCAGGGTCCTCGCACCTCCCTCGAGATCTACCGCGAGATTCCTTTTCCCATCGCGCTCGCTCAGGTGCGCGGCATCCTCGAAAAACTCCAGCAAGCCTTCTTCATTCGAGCAAGCGGGACGCTCCGGCAGCCTCAGTACGAACTCTGCCCCCAGGCCACCCCGTGCACCGACAACTACACCGACGCCGACTTCGAACTCGTCCTCGGCTGCCTCAATCTCCACCGCACCGAACTCGAACTCAGCCGCGCTACCCGCCTGGACCGCGCCTGCGTCCACCAGATTCTGGTGGACGCGCTCCGACAAGAGCTCGTGCAGATGACGTGCGTGGGCAATCTCCAGATCTACACGAGACAGGTGCCAACCAGAAACCACCGCACCATTTGAGGTGGAGGCACCCATGAAGAAACTCATCCCTACGTTTGCCCTGCTGACTGCTCTGCTCCTGCCCACCGCGAGCGCCGCCGACATGAACATCACCCTCGACGACGCCCAGGCCGAGAGCTACACCCTCGAACTCGGCCCCGGTGCCCTGGCGACCCTGACCTGGCCCGACCCGGTCAAGGACGTGACCGTCACCCGCAGCGGCATCATCGAAACCAAGATCATCGACAACCGCGTGATTATCGCCGGCCTGAGCAGCAACGGGAACACCCCCATCCAGATCACCACCGAAAGCGGTGTCCGTACCTGGCGCGTCCGGATGAGCAGCCAGCAAAACGGCAGCATCGTCAATGTCCGCGTCCTCCCCCCCAAGGCCGAGGCCCCCACCACCGTCGTCATCGGCGACCCGGCCCCCGGGGCAGCCGCCGTGACCAGCGCCCCCACCAGCACGACCGGCGTGCAGCTGAGCCTGACCACCAGCACCAAGCCCACGGAGCCGGTCCGCACCGAGGATCTCCCCGAGATCAAGTTCAACCTGACCCGTGACGGCAACGTGGTCGTCCTCTCCTACACCCTCAAGGCCGGGGGGAGCGGCGTGCTGGTGGACGAGCGTCAACTCATCGCGTCCGCCGGTCAGGTGCGCCCCACCCTGAGCGTGCTGCGCCTCCAGCCCCACGAGGTCCGCTACGGCACCCTCAGCATCCAGAACGCCGGCCAGAGTGGCAGCGCCCTGAAAGTCAGCTGGCCCTACCAGATCGGCATGACCGCCCAGGTCATGAGTCAGCAACTCGTCACCCCCTGAGCCATGCCGAACGGAGATACCCATACCGCCATCAACCTGGGCGCCCTTCTGGGCTTCGGTGGGGTGTACCTGGCTCTCGGCCTGCCCTGGACACCTCCCGCCAGTGCCCTGGTGGGGGGGTACCTCTTCGGCACCCTCTTCCTCACGCCGGACCTGGACCTCGGCCACCGCGCCCGCGTCCGGGCCCGGCGCAACTGGGGGGCCCTCGGTGCCCTCTGGCTCCCTCTCGGAATACTCGTCAAGCATCGAGGTGTCATCCACACCTGGGGGCGGGGACCGGCACTTCTCCTCCTGTACTTTGTGGTCGTCTTCGGCGGCGTGCTCGCCCTCGCCCTCTTCGGGCTCCAGGCCGCCGGGGTCACCTTCCCCCACACCTGGAATGTGCGCCTCACGCCACAGGCCTTCTGGTGGTTGGCCCTCCCGGGCTATCTCCTCGCCTACTGGATCAACAGGTCGAGGACCTCTGCGAGCTCCTGGCAGGTGCTCAGGTGCTCGAGCATCCCAGCGGCGCGCACGATGTCGTGCAGTTCGGCGACACGATCATCCTCACCGACTTGGCCTCCGGCAAAGCACAGCGCGTGCAACTCGTGAGCAAGGTGGAGGCCGCCGGTGCCATCGGCACGCTCGTCCAGATCAGTCCGGACAGTCCCGTGGGGGCCCAGCTGGAAGGCCGCCAGGTGGGCGAGACGATCCGCGTCGTCCTGAAGCAACGCGAAGTGCAGTACCGGATCACGGAGATCGAACCGTACGGCGACTGAATTGTTAGCGCGCTCAGTTCAGCGCCAGTTGCCCTCCAGGACCTGCCGGCGGGGCAGCCTGTCGGGGCAGTTGCCGGGCCTGTTCGAAGGAGACGTCGGTGTCGGAGTCCTCGACGAAGTAGTAGTACCGCCGACCCTCTGGGGCGTAGAGCCGGATCTTGCGTTCGAGCACGGCCTCCACGCGCAGCCAGTCGCCCTGGTACTTCACCCACTCGCCTACCTCGGGCAGCGGCTTGAGCGGCGGGGCCTCGTGCTTCGCCTTCACCTCCCGCTTGGCCTGTACACTCGCCGGCAACCGCACATCCTCCCCCGAGCGCATCAGCCGCACGAAGAGCCCCGTCGGATTGGTCACCCGGCACTCGTTCACCACCAACGCTCGCAGGTCCTCCAGCACCCCTTTCACCCGCGCCAAGGGATTGCCATAGCGCATGACGGACGAGATCACCTGCTTGGGATCCACCTTCGCCTCAGCAGCTAGGGCGGTGAGTTCCACGTCGATCTCCTGAAGGGGAGCAGGTTCAGGGATTGCGGCGTCGCCAGAAGCGTTTGTTGGTAGACGACCTTTGGAGAAGATGCGCCGAATGGTCTTGGCACAGCTGTGCGGAAAGACCTGAACGGCGGCCTCGAAGGTGGTGATGCCCGCGACGTGCAGCGCGTGACGGGAGATGTCGTAGCAGCTCATGCGGTGGGCCTGCCCCTCCTGGAGCAGGTCCGTTCTCAGTTGTGTGTTCAACATCTTGCAACACCTCGTTGTGGGTGTTAAGGTGGCGCTATCTGACGGCGCTGCCCTAAACCCCTCTGAATTGGAAGCGAAACTCACCTTGCCGGGTGGGTTTTCTTCTTGTGATGGGGCCGGATGTCCCCTTGTGCGGCCTGCGATCGTCTGTCGTTACATGATCTGAGTATAGGGGGCATTCTGGTTGGCCGGTGCGAAGGCGACCGCTGTCCGATCGGGATGAGACTTAAAAGCGCGTCTCTGTGCCGGTGGGCAGAAGCTCTGGGGTCGTGACGGCCCGAACAGCGGGTTCTCGGGAGAAAATGAGCCGGAGTTCTTTGGGGGTCATGGGGATAGCCTGCTTTTTCGCTTCCTGAATGGAGGTGATCCCCATGCGCCGCGGGAGGATGCGGGCATCTTCGTACTCGTCCAGTCCGTCCTGCTGGAGCGTGGCCAGGGATGCAGCTTTCGTACGTTCGTCGAGCATGTTGGTCTACCTCGGAGGCGTCTGCAGATGAAGAGTGGTTCTGGCTTCGGCGAGTGCAAAACGGCTGTGCTGTCAGCGCGCGCTCGGGGGCATTCCCCAAGCGGGGTCATACTTTATCGCAAGGCGTATCCATGAGAAATCCAGCGTGCCACACGCGAATTTTCTTTATGAAAGAAAAATAAGAAGGCAAATTCCTAGAAGTTCCATGACCCGTTGTCGGGAAGCGCGAGGCCATGATGCGGCCTCCTGCCCCCTCTTGAAGCGTAGGGGTGATCCTGGTGAGCTCTGCTCCGGAGGGTACGGACAGTCGTCTTGGATGGCTGAGTGTTCATCCCCTTTTTCGAGGTGTCCGGATGTTGTTGTTTATCCGGCAAGTAAAACCAACATGCACATACGGACACCTTGAAAAATCCGCGCTGGGACACGTAAGGGGTACAGGCCTTACTGGGTGTCGCTCTGGTGTGCCGGCCGTGTCAACCAGAACGCCCCACAGAATGCGAGTATGTCGATTTCCTCCCATCGAGAGCAGGGCAACGCGGTGCTGATCGTGTTGTTCATCATTCTGGTGTTGGCTGCGCTGATGACCATTCAGGTGGTGGCCACCCGCGCGAACGTTTTGACGACAGACCGCCGCACGCAGGATGCCCAGCTCAACGCCCAGGCGGCCTTCAGTTCCCCGCGCCTGATCACCGGCGTGCTCAATGGTCTCCCCCAGAAGTTGACCGACCAGTCTACTGGCAGTCTGGAAGACGGGACTTACCGCACGTCGCTGTCCAACCAGATGCAGGTCTGGCTCAGTTGTGGGACGGCCACGGTGCAGCAAAGCTTGCTCATCGCCGGCAAGACGACCTGTGGGGGAATCAGCACGGCGGATACGACGATCCGGGCGACGCAAGGGAACGTGGTGAGCTACCGGGTGCCGCTGCAGCTCAAGATCATCACGAAGGGCAATGAGCAGGCCCAGCGGACCCGCGTCCTGCCCGGCCAGCTGCGTTTTGCGAATGCCTCGACCGGGTCACTTCCCATAACGGCGTACCAGATACTGACGAATGTCTTGGGCACGGTGCCGGCGGACCTGATCTTCGACGGGCCAGTGCAGGTGAACGGGCAGGTGCAGCTGGCGGCGGGTCGTAGTGCGTGGCCTGGAGGTCTGACCTCGGAATTGCGGCAGGTCCGCGTGGGCAACACGACGGTCTCTGTGGACCAGTTCGGGGGCAATGGGGGGTATCCCTGTGACCAGAGTGTCGTGAGCTGCCCCAATTTCGTAGGAGGCATCGGCATGGGCACAGGGCGCGTCGATGTTCCGGATGTGAGCGGGACGGCCGGTCTGAACCTGCCGAGCAGTGTGCGGGAAGTGGTCCTGTATCCACAGGACGGGGGTACGGGGCTGTACGTGTGCACGACAAGCAGCTGTGATCAGTACGTCCTGACGCCGACCTCGGTGGGTCGGATGACGGTGGTGCGAGTGGCCAGCGGGGTGGCGGTGCCTTCGACGAGCGGGAAGGAGACGCCGGGGGCGGCGACTGAGTCCAGCGTCATCGCGTCGGATGTGGCGGCCCTGGTGCAGGCGCCTGGTGACCTGCAGGTGCGGGCGTTGACTCCGGCAGCGGCCGCTTACGCTGGGACGCTGAGCATCGTGGCGCGGCAGAACCTGACCCTCACGTCGAGCTTGCTCGCGCAGCGCCCGGCGTGCACCACCTACGCGGTGGCTACAGAGACCTTGAGTGACCTGAACGGGGGGATTCGCCCGGCGACATGTGGGGACCTGAGTAGCCCGGACGCGCTGGGGCTGGCCTCGCAATACGGAAGTGTGTTCTTCGGTGATGAGACGCTTTCGCTGATCGGGGGGAGCCGGACGATGACAGTGCAGGGTGCGGTTCTCGCACCTCGGGGGACGGTACAGGTGCAGGATGGCCGCCTGAGCGATGTGGACTGGATCGGTTCGGTGGCGGCGGGGCGCGTCATTCCGGATGTGCGGATGCGTTTGGCGCATGATCCGCGATTCCCACAGCTGCCGGGGTTCCCGACGGCGGGGCGGCAGACGCCCGGGCGGATCGTCTTCCGGCAGGCGCAAGCGCTGGAGTAAACTCGACGGACAACGTCAGGACACGGCCGCCTAAGGCCGTGTTTCTTTGTGGAAATGGCTGAGCCCAATTGACTGGCCAATTTATAGATTTGACGCGCTGGACGCTTTATTTCGACACCGGGATAGGTTAGACTGGTGGGGTTCCTGAGGGGAACGGGCCGAATGACATCCCAGGACAGAGGTGCAATCCAGTTGTGCGAAACGCACCTGGGCTGCAACCCCAGGTGCGTTTGAAAGGAGGTGTGTCCCTGTGCGCAAACACCGCAAGGATACATCAACCCGCGCCCGTAAGCCAGTCAAACCCGTACCTATCGCGATCATCCTGACCGCGATAGGTACGGTTCTGACAGGGTTAGCGGCGCTCCTGACCGCCCTGAAGTAATCCCTCTCGCTCCTGGCCCATTCAGTCCTGACCCCAAAGGAGCAAGTTGCCCACCTTCACTGGTGGGCAGCCTTTTTCATGGAGATTAAAGGAGGGCGCGTTCCAAGTGCAGAGCCTCGCAGTGATCAACCTCAATGCGCGGGCGGCGCTGCTTCGATGCGCTGATCAGCCGGCGTTGCAGCGCGCCCGAAACGACCAGGTATCGGTCGGCCTCCAGCGCCGCGAAGCGCAAGGCGTCCGGACCGTACACGGCGAGCTCGATGGGAATGAGTGGGGGACGGTTCTCCGGTGTGTCCTCTGGCCGTCGCCGAGGCGTCATGCCGAAACTTTACCTCCAGAACAGAACGACATTCATGAATAAATTTTTTAGGAGGGCCTTTAAACTCTTTCCTGGACAATATTTTTACTTCTTAGCTGAATGACTCATCTCTCCCCACGCTTCCGCACAGGCATAGGCTTGGAGAAAAAGCAGACCAAGAAAGCGGGGGTTTAGTATTTAATCTTTTCTCTCGTACCAATTCAATTCTTAAATATACTGGCCTCATGGAACGCCTCCGTGAGGCCGTCGCCTCCTACGACCTCCACTACCTCACCACCCATCTCGACCTCGGTCATGCCCCTCACCTCGCCCGCAGTCGCCTCCGCCCCATCTTCGACGACGCCAGGGCCCGCCAGCTTGATCTTCTCCATCCTCCCCAGGACGTCACCGCCTGGCTCAAAGACCTCATCAGCATCCGCCTCACCGCCCTCGGTCCTGCCAGCATCAACACCCAGCTCGCCCGTCTCACTGCCCTGAGCAACCTCTACGAAGCCCTGATCCTTCATGGCTTGACCGACGACAACCCCACCCGACGCTACGTCCGTCCCGCGGCCCAGCACCGCGACGAAGTCCCCTGCTCACCCCAGCAGATCAGCGTGCTCCTCCAGCAGACCAAAGACATTCCCCTGCGCCTCGCGCTCTACTTCACGTACGCTTTCAACTTCCGCGCCGGCGAGCTTCTTCGCCTCCGCTGGGAACACATCAACGTCAGTACCGGCGAGATCACCCGCGCGCGCACCATCATTCAGCTCGCCCACATCAAAGACCGTGGCGTCATCCTCCGGCTCATTCACCGCCACCTCAAAGCCAGCGGCGGTCCCCAGTTCGCCGCCGGCAAGGTCTTTCCCTGGGAGGATCTCCTCTCCCTCTCCTACGCGCTCCGGCAGGCCTGGCGCCACGCCTTTCGTCCCCCGGAAGGAGAAGACGCCATCTACTATCCCCTCACCCAGATCCGCAAGGCCGGTCTCCGCGACAATCCCCTGAACCTCGACCCCGTCACCCTCGGCTACACCAGTCCGTACTGGTCCAATACCCGCCGGGCCAAGTTGAAGCCCCCAAATCCCACGTGACCTTTCTCTCCTGAAGACGCCCCGGCCCACCAGAACGTCGCACACCATAAAGGTATGCGACTTCTTCTTTTGGCCTCCACACTCATGGCCCTGGCCTCCGCCAACGCACACGCGCAGCAAGTCGTCGACGCCATCAAGAACGCCCAGAACCAGATCATCGCCTACCTCCCCTCCCCCACCAGCGTCCGCATCGCCCAGGCCCTCAAAGACGCCGCCAACGCCGGCATCCCCGTCTACCTCATCGCCCCGCGGCAAGCGCACCTCGAGAAGCGCAGCTACCTCCTCAGCGTCGCCCTCGCTGCCACCCAGACGCCCCCAGCTGCCCTGAACTATTACCCGGCCACCCTGAACGCCGCACCCCTCATCATCATCGACAACCGCGTCCTCTATCTCGGCCCCGGCGTCCAGGACGGCATAGGGGCGGTCGAGAAGAGCGGGGGGAACAAGCTCTCCCGCGCCGTCGAGATGACCACCCAGGCCATGAAGCACGCCCCCACCGTCGCGATCTCCCAGCTCGTCAAAGAGCGCTACGGGCTGGACCGCTGATGATCCTCGACATGACGACCCCCCAGGAGTACGCCGCCATCCTGGAGCGCCTGCCCGAAGAGATCCGCGCCATCGTCAAAGATGACCTGCCCCTCCTCGACGAGATCATCATCGACCGCTACAGCCTCCTGAGCGTTCGGCTCGCCGACATGCGCATCACGTACCCCCTGCACATCGACGACCGGACCTTCGACCGCATCGACGCCCTCATGCAGCAGGACGTTCCCGGTGGCTGGCGCAAGGACGGCCGCATCGGCATCCCCAGCACCCTTCACCGCCTCAGTCGCGAGACCAACGTCTCCCAGCTCACCAGCATGATCACCGTCCGCGTCGGCCGCGCCCTCATGGGCGTTGCCGAGCCCCTGCGCGACGTGCTCTACGACGCGGTCACCAACGAATACGGCATCGCCATCATCGGGCCACCCGCTGCCGGCAAGACCACCCTGTTGCGCGATATCGCCCGCATCCTTGCCGAGCGCCTCGGGTCCGGCCTGGTCATCATCGACACCAGTAACGAAATCGCCGGCGACAGTGACCACAAGCACCCCATTGTTGGTCAAGCACGGCGTGTTCCCGTAGGAAACCCCCTGTGGCAAGGGGAGAAGTTTGCCCGCGCCATCGGCAACATGGGTCCCAAAGCCCTGTTGAGCGACGAGATCGGCTACCGCGACGACATCCCCGTCATCGCCATGAACGCCCCCCGCGGCGTCAGCGTGACCGCCACGCTGCACGGCAAGAACATGCGCCGGGTCGCCCACAGCCAGAATCTCTGGCCCATCCTCGGCATCAAGGACGGCGTCAAGACCGAGCCGGCCGTGTTCAAGATTGCCATCGAGGTTCCCCGCCGGGGCTTCTTCCGGGTCCACGAGGACTTCGACGCCAGTCTGAAATCCCTGCTCGCTGGAGAGGAACCCACTGAAGGCATCCGGGAGATCCGCGCCTGATGTTCAGGCCGACGATGGATCAGGCCGTCACTGTGGGCATTCTGGGGCTCTCCGCTGTGCTGATGACGGTCATGACGCGGCCCCCTGCCCCACCCCAGAGTCCAGCGCAACGGTACGAGCGAGCGCTTTCGACCCTCGCGCCGTTCTCGGAGGCCGAGAACGCGCACACCCTCCTGAGCCTGCGGGATTGTCTCACGCCGCTTCAGCGTGCCCCGCTCGAACGGGATTCCGAAGCCCGTGACGCCCTGCAGGCCGCCCAAGCCCTCGGCCGATTCTTCGCTCTCCCCCCACGCTGTTCCCAGGAAGGAGTCCCCCATGACCTTCGATGACCTGCTCGCCCTCGACACCGACGCGCCTGTCCTCGTGAGAACCCACGATGAGCGCGGCCACGTCACCCAACTCGCCGTGCGCGTCAAAGGCGAGCATCCCAGCCGCCACCTCAAAGCCCTCACCGACGCCCTGGCTGCCGACGCCCAGGTGGAATGCGATCACCCCTTCTACCAGCTGTGGCTCAGTCCAGATGGACAGAGCGGCTGGATCACCACGCGGCCGAACAATGCCGGGCAGATCCTCCTGAGCGGCCACCAGCTCATCCTGACCGACGGCTTCGAGCGCGAACTGCTCCGCAAGCCCCGCCCGGACGGCGCCACCTGCCTGGATATCGGCCTCGTCGCCGCAGAAGTCGAGCAGTTCGCCCGGTTCCTCCGGCAGGAAGCCACACAAGAGCGCGTCTGCCGCAAGTGCGGGTGCACGCCCAGTTGGGGCTGTGAGGGCGGGTGCGACTGGGCCGCGAACGACCTCTGTACGGAGTGCGAATGACCACCTCCAGCGACAGTCCCTGGTACGACGCCGTCGCCTATCCCCCACGGGCCGGCACCCTCCGCTGGAGCTGTCGCCTCGCCATGATGCTCAAAGAACAGGTCGTCATGGTCACCCAGGGCGCTGAGGACTTCTGGGGTCCGATACAAGCCTACCCCAGCCTCCTGGCCCTGGCGGGAGAGCTCCTGGCTCGCCCCGAGCGCGTGAGGCACTTCGTTCTGGTCCTCGACGAGCATGAGCCCACGCGTACACACAACGCCAGGATCGTCTTCGCGAATAACTTCCCCATAACGAACCCCCAGAACGAAATCCAGCGCCTGCTCCCGGTCGCCGAACGTGCCCTCCAGGACCCAGGCACGCGATTTGCCCGACCTATCCAGGCCGCGATCATCCTGGCCCCCCCCTACACCCAACCCCATCTGCACCTCATCAACCGGGAAGAAGTGAGGTGACACAGCGCCCGCAAGGACCGGGAGAGGCACTGCTCCACCCACCGGGCATTCCCCCACTCCTGTAGCCCCCGCTCTTCCCAGAAATCGTGCAGGCCTGGCCCCAACGAGAACCGCTTCCCCCGGTTTGGGTCGGCAGACAGGCAGGGACGGCGAGCGGCTCAGCCCCGCTGCTCCAGACCATAGGCCACATGCAGCAGCACCCGCATCTGTTCAGAACCGTTCAAAGTCTGTGTGATGTATTCCGCCGTCATCATCGCCAGACGCCGCGCCTCCACAGACTTACATCCCCACCGAATCTCCATGTCATACCGGAGATTGACCGCCTCATTGATCTGCATCAGTACGGCTTGGTTCGTCGCAGGCACACGTCACCCCTAACACGAGCTTACGCGCTTCAGGTTCAGGGCACCCCTGTACAGGCGGCCCGCTGATGCGCCGCCTTGCCTCCCTCCTCAGCGTTTACCAGGAGCCGAGCGTGCCCAGGAAGGTGCGCAGCCACATCCGCCGCGCCTCCTCCGATCCCAGGGCCGCCGCCTGCTCCGCCGTCAGCAGCCCTTCCGCCTGCATCCGCAGCACGAAGGCGTGGTGCCGCGCCCAGGCTTCCAGCGCTTCGGCCTCCAGCCGCGCCTGTTCCTCCGCAGAGCGAATCACCCTTCCAGTCTTAACAGAAGGTCAGCAGAGGCGCTGTTCGAAATGCGGCACCCCCCACCGGGGTCAGGCTCCCGCCTCAGAACTTCATGTCGCAGTGCGTGAGCAGGAACGCGCGCACCCAGGCCGCCTTCCGCCGCTCGCTGCCCCGCTCCTTCCCCTCGGACTCGCTCAGTGTCCCCGCCGCCACCTGCGCCTGGAGGTCTGCCCGGTACGCGGCCCAGGCGGCCTCGACGGCCGCGACCGTCTTCTGCGGGTCCTCCGGGTGGGGCATGGGCCGGTTGTAACACGCCTGCCCTGGCCGCGCCGGGCAAAATTCACGTCCGGCCGGGTGACCTCGCCGCGTTCACCTCACTCAGCGGTCCGGGTGAGCGAGCTGGGCCTGCGGGGTGGTCCGGACGCTCGCCGTGGCCTGCGCCCCGGGAGCGACGAGGCTGGGCACGACTGCCCACGCCCCCACCCACAGGGGGGCGGCGGCCAGCAGTAGGCGGGCGTGACAGCATGGGCACCCCTCTATGGCAGCCTGAGCATCTAGGAATATCAGGTGCTTGAGCACCTGATAAGTGCCGCAAGATGGCCCAGTTGGAAGACCGAGCGAAGGCAACTCAGGCGTTCGTGGAGATCCACGAACGCCTGTCACTGGTGTTTTTGCCGCCGTATGCCCCGGAGTTGAATCCGATCAAGGTGGTGTGGGCGTATGTGAAGCGCACTGTGCTGGGGAACTTCTGTGCCCGCTCGGTGGGCGTGCTGAAAGCGAAGCTGGTGACGGCCTGGCAACGGGTTCGGTACATCGACCTGCCTCAACGTCTGATGGACCCGAACTTATGCCGTTATCAATAAAGTGCGTCTGAAAAACGTGCTGGCGCATGTTTACCCTGCATCACCGAAGGTGGACGATTGGGTTGAGGTGGTGCGCCTATATCCCAATCTGCCTATCCCAATGATCTGACAGACGCCGAGTGGCACGTTCTTTTCCCGCTCCTTCCTCCAGAAGCCATCGACCATGACAGCAAGGGGCGCCTCTCAGCCGCCCCAGAGTGACAAAGTCCTGTTAGCGGAGGGGGCGGAAGGCGGTGAGTTGTCCACCCGAGACGAGAATCTGGTTGTTCTTCGCGTCATACAGGGGCGTACCTCTGGTCATCATGGAACGAGTCATGAACGTACTGACGCCGAGTGGTTGGCCCGTTTCGGCATCCAAGGCCCACAACCAACTGTTCGAGGCGTAAACCACGCCATTCAGTACGAGGGGTTGTTGGCCGAAGGTGGCATGGTAGCCGTCAGGTGCGCTGAAGACCCACTTTCTGACTCCGGTCTTGATGTCCCAGGAACTGAAGCAGTGGTCACCGTTCGGCATGACCAGAAACTGTTTGCCGTTCGCCACGACGAACAGCATCCCTCCGGTCTCTCCCCCTGGACAGGTGAATGGACCGGTGGCCCATTTCTGCTCACCAGAGGCTTGGTCGAAGCCGGTGGAAGAGCCCCCATTTAAAGTCATGACGGCCACGCCTTCGTGGAGTAACACGTAGCCATCAATGGAATAAAAGCGTGAAGGATCGCTTTCTTTGTGAACTACCCTGCTCCAGATTTCCTTCCCGTTCTCCGCATCAACCAAATTGAGATAGTTGATGTTTTCCCTTTTTTTACTGTCAGCCACAGCTAAGCCATAGGCGAGCTGGTTTGTGGATGAGTCAAGTGATATGTTTGAGAATCGATAGGTGATGGCATCCTGATCCTCTTTGTCTATTCTCCAGATCGGATTCACGCTTGATGACCCGGGATCGATGAGTTGCTTCATATCATAGGAAAACAGGTGATTTGACAAGCCAAAGAAAAGAAGATTTTCTTTTTTCTGAAAAAAATATTGATCTAACAGATTAGTTTGTAATTCTTTTACATCATTAGGTAAAGATATACGTTTTTCTATGATGCCTGTTGCAATGTCACGAACGACGATTCCTTGGCTATAGTTATAATAGATTATTTTTCCATTATATACTGTGCTTGAGTTGCCCAAGATGCTCTTTTTCGGATCACCGATGCCGCCACCATCGTACGCGTCCCGCCAAAGGACTTTTCGGGTAGTGGTGTCCACAGCAGTCGTGCCAATGACCTGGGTGTATACCGCATTCACCTCCTGATTGATCAGAACGTCACCCGAGAAGGTAGGCATATCAAGACCTGACACGGACATCTGCCAGATAAATGGAAGTTGAGTAATATTGGGGCCACTTATTTTTTGACTGGACTGATCGCAACCTGAAAGAATGAGCATCAAGATGGGAAATAATATTTTACGCATTTCAATTCCTTTTCCTTGTAGTTTTCGGAGAGGGATATCTCTCTCCGAAATTATGTCAAGGAGTGAGATCTACTTGGACAATCAACGCCGCAATTCTTTGTAAAACATCACTATTTAGGCTTCCGAAGTATTCGGTTTCATGCTGATATGTGCTATTGGGAACTCCACAAAATCATTGTTTAGACCGCCAATAATGTTCGGATTACCAGAAGTCAGGCTTTGCCGATTCACTGGGACGATCGTATCGCTAGCGATGCCGCCAACGACCTAGTTCGCATATATCCTATCTCCGTCGATAAACACGCAGGTCAAGTCAGTTTCCGCGATGGCTGAAGGCAAGGCAAACCAATCATTGATAACGGTGTAAATTATTGAGAACGGCGTAAGTCAGGGCTGGTTGTGGGCCTATCAGCACTTTATCACTTCGGATTAATATCTAGGAGGTGCTTTTTCTGACCTCCGGTACCTACACTTGAGCGCATGCGCTCGCCTGCTCAGCGAAAGGGCCGAGTCATTCAGGCAAAGGGACAAGCCACAGCCCTCCTTGCCCAGACACCCTCTACGCAGGTCTTCCATCTCTCAGAAGCGGCCGAACTTCCCAGATCCTTCCAACCGCACTGGCAGGTCTTCATTCGCCTCGACCAACCCACCGGTGAGGTCTGGCGTAAGAGCTTGAGGACAAAACGAGTGTTTACCTCCGGAGGTTGCCACTCAACGCAGTCACAACCAGACCTTCACTGGTTGTGTTCTCAAGCTCTCAGGGATGAGAGTCCGTTGGTGGATGCCTTGCCGCCCAGAAGTGCCCCTCTCTCAGCGACTGCTCCAGCTCAAGCGGACCTCAAGGCGCACATTCGTCCAAGGAGACTGGAGCAGCGAGGTAGCGTGACCTATGCAACGGTTTGCGTTCCTCGCGGTGCTCCCACTCCTGGGGAGCTGTGGTCTCATTCCCCTCCCTGAGGTCAAGGCCAACAATTTCTACTTCGTCAACTTTGTTGCTGACGTGAAACCCAGCGAAGTGGTCTATATGGATGCCAACCAGATTGACTTTCTCAAGACTCC
Source organism: Deinococcus gobiensis I-0 (assembly GCF_000252445.1). Taxonomy (GTDB): domain Bacteria; phylum Deinococcota; class Deinococci; order Deinococcales; family Deinococcaceae; genus Deinococcus; species Deinococcus gobiensis. Next base: position 56,629 of record NC_017771.1, read on the forward strand.
ACAGCTCCCCTATCGGGGTGTCACTGTGGACGCAGAGTTGACCTACTGGGGTGAGGATCCAGAGCAGCATGTTGAATTTTTTGCGGCGGCCTTTCGCCCACAATGTACCGTCGTTCAGCCCCCTCCTCAGCTCGTCAATTACACGGGTGCGTTGAGATGTGCAGGCCCAACAGGGGGACAGGTGATTGGAGAAGCCATCTTGAAAAGAGGCCAAACGCAGCCAATTCACTTTGCTTCGGCAGAACTCGACAAGGCCGCACAGAACAGCGTTCTGTACCTGGGAATCCGCCAGCTCTCTGGCAAACAGAGTGAGAGGGACTACGTGTCTGTAGAACAGATTCGGATTCGAGGACGCTTGTAGTTCGATCCCAAGACCGCTTGTCTCAGGCCTGCCGGAAGGTGGGCTTTTTAGCAGCCTCACGACCGGATTCTCTGCCCTGGAGTGAGTATCACGCAAGATTAGGGCTTGAGGACAATACGAGAGTTCATCTTCGGACGCTGTGGCTCAATGCAGCCAAAACCAGACCCTGAGCGGTTTGGTCCTCAAGCTCTAGGCGACTTGATCGGGGTGCCGGCCGCCTGGGCGGGAGCAGCGAGGAGGGAGAGAAGGATCAGGGATCGCAAGTTTTTCATGGTGCTCCTATTATTGATAACGACATAAGTATGGGATAATAGGCTGGAGGTATAACCAAAGAGCATCCTTCATCAACAAGATGCAATAATGTGCCGTCAATCACTAAAACGGATTTTCTCAATTCCTGATCTCTATTGTTAATTCCTGTTTCTATTTGTTCATCGAATGGCATTCATTAATGACCTAATCTCGTCATCTACCGGCAAAACAAAAGTGAAAACGCCAGTCAAAGATTTTTCTGGTAGAGAGTTTAAATCTACTAAGCCGAGCAGTTGCCCGCGTGTGTTGAAGACAGGGGTTCCAGAGCCTCCGTCCGTCGTTTGAAGATTGGTCATCATGTATGTCCTAATACTGACGCCAATCCCCTCCTCATGGTAAAGCGCCTTCCCGGACACCTTCCCTCCCAAAATTGCCTTGAAGAAAGCAGAATGGATGCCATTCAGACCACCCAAGGAATAGACTACTTCTCCATGATAACTTTGTTTCGCAATCGCGAGAGGTGTCTTGAACTTAGGTCCCCCGGAAGCTATTTTCAGAATAGCGATATTTCGGCTTTTATCGAAAACTACCACTCGAGATTTGTAGGATTTTAAATCAGAACCATAGATAGAAATATCTGCATAATATTTGATTGCATCATAAGTAGTAATAATATAGCCATTCTTGTACAATACACCAGAAGAATACTCTACTGGAGAATCACCCTGAATCAGATACTCGGGTCGTATTCTTTTCTCTATTTTGAATGCCCTTCCTTGAATAGCTCGATAAAGCTGCGTTCCATTCATCTCCTCGGCAGTGACCAGTCGACGTTCGGCATGTACAGGCCTGAGCGCAAGAAGGAAGCAGAGGACCGATACGGCAATACCCAAGTAGCCTTTGAGTTGAGGGAACCGCCGTGGCCGATGGGTCATCTTGTCCTGACCCTATGCCGTCCGTTGACCTGACGTTGCCTTATTTGCGGCAATGAGGTGCAGCCTGTAGGTCTCCACTCCGGCAGATCTGTTCACTTTTGCCGCAGAAATAGCGAATCACCTTGTCCTACCGTTTGGTCCGGGCGTTACCAAGAAGCGCATTGATCCGCTCTGAACTACGCCCCTGACTCCACCGCTCCTCAAAGACGGAGTCCAGTATATCTACCGCGATAAATCGAGGCAGAGGTCGGCGGCTCTGCACCCCTCTTCGGCTACCTGCGAAGGTTCTATGCTCCTGGAAGTGATATGCGAAGCCTCCTGTTGACTGCTGTACTCCTGACGCGCTCTTTCGCCTCCGCTGGCGGCGCGTCGCCGGCGCTCCCAGGGCAGGTGTTCGAGCGGACGGCCACCGGCACCCTGTACACCGGCAAGGCAGGGAATGGGATCGACTTCAAGGTCTGGTTCACCCCAGCAGGGCACGCGCCCCGGCTGCTACTCGATCCACAGCGCACCTTTCCTCGCCCTCAGACCAGTCTGGCGATGGGAGCGACTCTCGGACAAGGTCAGACCGTCTACATCCTGGTGCAGCATGCCTACAACCACAATGACAGTGACCAGATCATCTACAGCGTGAACCGCCTCACTCACGTGCCCGTAAAGGTCATCGCGATGAGCGCGCTGAAACTTCATCTTGCTTTAGGAGAAGTGTTCCGGTACGACGCCGCTCGGGACCGCTTGATTTTCTCAGCAATCCGCCCCGAGCGCGATGCGTCAGGTCAGGTGGGGTCCGTGCAGCATCTCTATAGCTATGGTCCTCTGCAGCGTTCTGTCCGGACCCTGCTACGTCAGCCATAGAGAGCAGCCGGATAGGTCAACACCACACCAGCTCATGTTGCGCAGCTTGCCCTGACTGCCTCTGTCTATATCCCTTGTCGATAGAGCGTGTTGATCATGGCTTAGCACGAAAGACATACGTCAGAGACAATCGTGACTCGGGCGAATCTGGGATGACGCCCCTCAGCGCCTGATACCCGACGAGGGCTGGTCCATACTTTGGCCGTTATCAATAATTATTCCTGGACCCTACCCCTCTCCGTTCTGTCCTCATCCTCTAAGCTCGTGATTTAACTGTTTGAAGCCGCTGTAGGCGGCGTTCTGTACCATCGAGCATGAACGCCTCAGCTCCGCTTGACCACCTGCAGGCCTTTCGGAATGGCGTTTACCACTGCTTCGACCATCGTTCAGATGCGTTGTTCAACCTCTTTGACGCCATCACCGTTGCGGGACTGGTGCCCAGCTTCGCGCACCTCAGTCTTCAAGGACCCTTCGAGCGTGGTCATGGCAGCCTGTACGCAGCATTGACTCAGGGCACGCTCGGTGCCGAGCGTGTTCGAGCACTGGTCGGCACCACCCTGAATGACGACTATCCACTCGTCTTTGCCATCGATACCTCGACCTGGGTCCGAAACGATGCCGAGACCAGTCCACAGCGGGGCTACTTCTACCATCCGAGTCGTCACAGTGCCGGGAAACCTGTCGTCGCGGGCTGGTCTTACTCCTGGGTTGCCCAACTTGGACCCGTCAGCAGCAGCTGGACTGCACCTCTCGATGTGCGTCGAGTCGCTCCCGGCCGGACAGTACACGAGATAGCCGACGAACAGGTTCAACACGTTATGAATTTGCTTCCCGCAGGAGGCGCATCGCCGCTCTTCGTCTTCGATGGCGGGTACGATCCTGTCCGCCTGGCGAAGCTCAAGGACGCTGACAGAGTCAGCGTCCTGGTCCGTGTGCGGCGCAATCGACGGTTCTTCTTCGATGCTACGACGCGTCCGGGTTCCCAGGGAGGTCGCCCACGCATTCATGGAGCTAAGTTTCTATGCGCGGACCAGACCACTTGGCCGGCACCCCATCTGGAGCATCTGGAAACCACGGAGCAGTACGGGACGGTCCATGTGCGTGCCTGGACGGGGCTGCACGTCAAGACCACTCAGGACACGCGGCCAGGATCGCGTCACTTCAAGCCAACGTACAGCGGGACCGTGTTGTTGTTGGAGGTGGCGAAGTTGCCCCGGGAAACGCGTCAACCGCAGGCCTTCTGGCTCTGGTGGCGGGGACCAGGCGTGCCGGATCTGGCGATGCTGTGGCGTGCTTACACGCGTCGGTTCGATCTGGAACATACGTTTCGCTTCTGCAAACAGACGCTGAACTGGGAAACACCACGTCTGCGTCATCCGGAGCAGGCGGACCGCTGGACGCTGTTGGTGCTGCTGGCCTTCACCCAGTTGCGCCTGGCTCAGCCGGTGGTGACCGATGCCCGTCTTCCATGGCAGCGACCACAGGAACGTGGTCGCTTGACGCCGAGTCGAGTCCGGCAAGGTTTTATCCAGCTGTTGGTACCCCTGGGAAGTCCAGCTTGCGCGCCAAAACCGTCAGGCCGTTCACCAGGACGACCCAAAGGGAAGTGTTCAGGCCGAGCGCCTCGCTTCCCGGCTCTGAAAAAGACCGCCTGACGGCCTTCGACCCCACAACAGGCGACCGCGACAAGCGCGGTCGGCTTAAATCACGAGCTAAGCGCCTTGGCCGCGACACCTGGATCACCACTGTACTGACCTCAAGTTGATTCCCGCTTCGCGCCACGCTTTTCCTCCTGCCCGTGGCCATCAACTTGGAGATCACTCGACCCAATTGGCTCCTTGAGCTCTACGAGCACCTCTACCCATTTGACCTGGTGCTTCACCTGGAAGACGGGGATGTGGTGGCATTCAGTGACGACGAAGATGGCCTGCGCCGCCTGACCGTGACCCAAAGTGCTCCACCAGAAGTGACAAAATCCTGTTAATACCGTCAACAACTCTTGACACTCCAACTGTTTCATGTAACAGTTGGAGTGTCATGAACCTTGACAGTCGATTGTCCAGTGTGCTCCATCTTCTCCTTCACCTCATGGAGACCCGCGACCCCATTCCATCCGACAAACTTGCGACCGCCCTCAACTCCAATCCAGTCGTCGTTCGCCGGACTATGACCGGGTTGCGTGAAGTCGGCATCGTCAGTTCAGAAAAGGGACATGGCGGAGGCTGGCGCCTGACCAGTGATCCAGCTGTGACCACTGTTCTGGACGTGTATCGCGCTCTGGGGTCACCGCGGCTCTTCGCTGTAGGCAATCGTTGTGAAACGCCCACCTGCCTGGTTGAACAGGCTGTGAACGCTGCCCTCAACGACGCCTTTCAGGAAGCGGAAGCCCTCATTACGGCCCAACTCGGCACGTTGACCCTCGCGACTCTCGCCACCGACTTTCAACATCGTCTTCAGCCTTACCTCAGCGAAGATCAGGAGTCCACCCATGTTTTCTGAATTTGATGCCCTGGTTGTCGGCGGCAGTTTCGCGGGGCTTTCCGGCGCGATGCAAGTTGCCCGCAGTGGCCGCCCAGTCTGCATCCTCGACACCCGTCAACCGCGCAACCGCTTCGCGCCCCATTCGCACGGCTTTTTCGGTCAAGATGGTCGTCCACCTCTTGACATGCTTACCCAGGCCCACGCCGACCTTATTCAGTACCCAAACGTGACGTTCCTCTATACCCGCGCCACTACCGCGACCCGGACCGACACTGGTTTTACCATTACGACGGATGCTGGGGCGACCCTCCAGGCTAAGAAACTTTTGCTGGCGTATGGCGTCACCGACGTTCTGCCAGACCTTCCTGGCCTTCAGGAACGCTGGGGCATCACGGCCCTGCATTGCCCGTATTGTCACGGCTACGAAGTTAAAGGACAGCGGCTTGGGGTGCTAAGCGTCGGCCCGTTCTCCACCCATCAGGCGCTCCTGATTTCCGATTGGGGCCCCGTGACCTTCTTTCTCAACGGTCAGCCGGCCCCAGACCCGGTGACCCTTGCCAAACTCAGTCAGCGAGGGATCCCGATCGAAACCGAACTCGTGGCAGCTCTGGAGGGACAGCCGCCGGCCCTCAGCGGCGTGCGGCTGCTTGACGGTCGCCTCGTGCCGCTCGACGCCGTATTCCTGGGGTCAAAGCTTCGATTTTCCAGTGACCTCGCTCAGCAGTTGGGCTGCGCCACGGAAGAAGGTATGCAGGGCCTTTTCCTGTCGACCGATGCCTCCAAGCAAACCAGCATCCCTGGTGTCTATGCCGCTGGCGATATCGCTCTCCGGATGGCCAATGCCACCCTGGCCGCTGCCGACGGTGTCCTGGCTGGAGTTTCTATGCACCAGTCACTGATCTTTGAACCCCTTGATGCGCTAGAGCCTGTCTCCGCTTCCTGAGCCGATTCACCGCGAATAGGGGTTGACAGATAAGATCTCGGGCATTGAGTTCGATGGCCCTCCCACGACACGGTACAGTGGTGCCATGACTGGTCATGAGTCAGTCCCGATCTCCACTGCCCCTGAGCCGATGCCCTGGTGGTGGCCAGTCGCTCGCCTTGTCCTCTGTCTCGGGGTATTCGCCCTGTGTGGGCTCTTTATTCTTCCGGTCCTTCTTGGTCGCCCGCTCTACAAGGTTCAGGGCGGCCAGATCACCGTTCGGGGCGTACAGGCGCAGACCATCATTCCTGCGGGCACGCCCGTGACCCAGGACCAAATTGAGATCCGGCGCAAAGTCATTGGGTCGGCCATGGTGGGCTATACCGTAGGTCAGTTCGATCTGGCACGGCATGGGCTGGCAAATCTCTATACCGACGGCTCAGACCATGCGCTCGTCTTCCGCACGACGCCACGGGTGACCGTCTTGACCCCAGCGGATCCGGAGGGACTGCTGCAGGCTTGGCGAAAGAATCAGACGGGCATCTTCCGTCCTGCTCGACCGGCAAGTTTCTCATCGGCAGTGTGGTTGTCTTTGCTCCTGCTGCCTCTCCTGGTGTTCTTCGTCAGGCGACCACAGCTGAACTACCGCTGGGTGGATGGCGCCTTAGTCGTCAATGCGGCCTTGAGCTCACGGCGATTTCCTGTCGAATCCACCAGGGCCGAGCTGACCTGTGAGCGCTTGGGATCGCGGCTCTTTGGAACGGCGACACCGGGGTATTACACAGGCACCTTCGCCATGAAGTCAGCGGGTGGTGGGCGTGTCCAAGCCTACGCCACCCTGGCGCGACCGAACGCCGCCCTCCTGTTGAAGACGGAGGGAAAGACCTACTACCTGACGCCGGAAGATCCGCAGGCCGTGCTGGACCGCTTTAGGACGACCTGAAAACTGCGAATTGCGGTGTGCAGGGCCACCCCAGTGGAGCGTGTAGAGGGCCTCTCTGATTCTCCCTACTTCTTCCGCTGCCTAAGTCAACCCCTATTCGCGGTGATTCACAAGAACCCGTGCTCAAAGATGGACTGCTAGCCCAAGAGGCTCGTGGCTTTCTCCCTCACATCTTTTGGAGGACTTCTATGATAAATGACCTGACTGACGCCTCTCGATTCTGGGAAGCCCATTACCAAAAAGGCCCGCGTCCCTGGACCGGACGACCCAATGCCATCCTCAAGCGGTTTGCTGATTCGTTACCCGTCGGTGCCGCTCTGGACTTAGGGTGCGGGGAGGGCAACAGTGCGGTCTGGCTCGCGCAGCAGGGCTGGCACGTGACTGGTGTAGACGTTTCATCCACAGCTCTGAGCCGCGCGGCCCAGCATGCCGCAGACGCTGGTGTAACCCAACGGACCACCTTCATCACGCATGACCTGAACCAGACATTCCCCAAAGGTCAATTTGACCTAGTGTATGCCCTGTATATGGAGTCGCCGGTGACCCTCGTTCGGGACCGCATCTTGCATCGGGCCGCCGAAGCGGTTTAGAGCCTGAGGACAGAACACGTTGGGCTATGTGCCGATCATGAGAGCAACTCGTACCCGATGACCTGTGGATAGAGGTTATCGAGTGCCCATGACCGGACGTGCGGAAGTGTACCCCTCAGGCGACCAGAGGTGTTTTCCGCCTGTGATCTCCGACCATTGTTGGATGTGGGTGACGGAGCCAGTTATGGTTCCGTCCCGGAGGTGTCATTGCGGTGTCACCTTGTCGTGGCTACTGTGACCTCATCGGCTGACCGGATCAGCCCAGGGAGTCAACCATATGATCTTGGAATCAAAGGTACAGGAATTTGTTCAACAAGCTGAGGACCAGACGGGAATGAGTTTTCCGATTAAATATGTGTACGCCTTTGGCGATAGTCCCTCGATGAAGGATAAATTGATTGAACTCGTCATAAATGGGGATAAACGTGCGACTGCATCTCTCGTGGAGGAATACACTCAAGATGATCTAGATGTGCCCGTAATGGGCGATCTATCTGTTGTGCTTGATGGTAAAGGGACACCGAGAGTCATTGTTCGCACAACAGAAGCCGAGTGGGTTCCTTTTGACGATGTAAGTGCTTCCTTCGCCCATGACGAAGGAGAAGGCGACCGTTCTTTAAGCGATTGGCGAGAAGGCCACCAGCGGTATTTTGGTCGTGAAGCCGATAGACGCAAAATTGCATTTACTGGCGAAAGCCTTATCCTTTGTGAGAGATTTGAAGTTATATATCAAGCCAAGTAATAGGCGTTAACAGGCTGAGGACAGAACGAAGGCAGAAAACAGTGACACATCAGACGGGGGTATGCCGCGGAAAAAAGCCAATTCTGAGATCGCCACCACCATGGACAAGCTTGCCCATGAGGATGAGTGCGTCAAGGCCGCTGAACGGCAGATCAAGCTGCCAGGGAAGCCCTGCGGACAACTCCAGGGGATCATGCGATGTGCGGGGCGCTGAGCGCGCCGCATGTCCGGCGCCAGACGATGAGCGCACAGGCAAGCTGGGTCAACCCGAGGAACGCGGCTGCGTTCCTCTCCCGCCTGACCGCAAGCTTGCGATAGGACACCAGCCAACTCAGCGTCCGTTCAACCCGCCACCGATACCGGCCCAGGGTGGAACTGGACTCCACCCCTCGTCGAGCGATGCGTGGCACGATCCTTCGGTGGGTCAGGGCACGGCGACAGCGGCCAAAGTCGTAGCCCTTGTCGGCATAGAGCTTGGTCGGACGTCGTCGGGGCCGCCCCCGCCGTCCGTTGCGTACGCCAGGAACCGCATCAACCGTCGCTTCTAATTGCTTCGAGTCATGGACATTCGCGCCAGACAGGCTGATAGCCAGGGGGAGTCCCTGACCGTCGATCAAGAGGTGAAGTTTGCTGCCAGCCTTCCCCCGGTCCGTAGGGTTAGGGCCAGTGTGCGATCCACCACGGGGTGCGGGAATGCTGATGGAGTCCAGCGCAGAACGGGACCAGTCTAGGTACCCGTGCTGCTGCACATGGTCGAGCAGGATGCGCCACAGGCGCATCCACACGCCCCCACGCTGCCACTCCAGAAAGCGACGCTCGCAGGTCCGTCCGCTTCCCAGTCCCAAGGCCACTGGCAAGTGGCGCCAAGGTAAACCCCACCGCAGAAGGTAGAGGATGCCGGCGAAGGTCTGACGATAGGGCTGTCGCTGGCGACCCCCTCTGGGCCGCGCAGGCGGCGCAGGAAATGCGGGCTCGACGAGCGTCCAAAGTTCGTTTGGCACCAGTTGATCGACCATTCCTAGACCCTAGTGCTCTCCGTTCTGTCCTCAGGCTCTTATCCAGGAGGACTGCTGCTGATCGTCCGGCATGGTTCGGTCGCGCCCTGGTCGTGGGATCAGACAGCCCAGTTTCCTGCGCCTCAGGAGATGCTGGACAACTTAGACCTGCCCGCCGAGCAGTGGGACATCTCCTACCTTGGCAATCCCGCCCGCGAACTCACTGGCCCAAATGGTCAGACCGCTTTGGTGCACGACCTTATTCTCGCGGTCAGGAAACGGTTCTGACGACGCCTGACCAGGCGCTTCCGATGGCTGCCGATCCGCGTCCGTTGGTGAGCACTGGCCGTCATCGCCGTCGCTACACTGATGGTGGTCCTCGACGCCTCCACCTTCAACATCGCGTTGTTCCAAGCCCAGGCGGCGCTTGGTATCACGGATGCCAAGCGACACTGAATGATCACTGCGTATGCGCTTGCTCCTCCTTGGCAGGCCCGTCTCAAACTTCATGGGACGCAAGCTGACCTCACCCCTATCCTCCTTCGGCCCTGACTCTATGCCAGGGCCTTTGTTTGTGGCTCTGCACTGACCGATGAACACCTCTGCCGCAGCCTGCGCTGGAGGCCCGGCCAACCAGAACCGCCCACACACTGAAGGCATGACACATCTCCCCGCAGGTCTCCCGCCCGGCGTCTTCTCGACTTTTTCAGGCGGCGGCGCGTGATTACCGTCGACCTCACGTCTCCGCCAGTCATCCCCCCCTGTCAGCAGGCCGTCCACGAGAAGCTGAACGCCGTCCTCGCAGCGGCCGATGCCTCCTTCCTCCGGTGGCTTCGCCAGAAATCTCCGCATGATGTCCTGAACCTCGCACGGGACCTCGACCGGCAACAACAGACCTGGCGCGAGAAGACCCACCAGGAACACGCCCGTCTCGTCGCCAACGCGCCCCTAGAAGAAGATGAGTTCTTCGCCTACCTCATCAACCGCCTGCTCGCGGCCTGCCCGAGTTACTACGGTCCCCTACACCAACTCGTTCAGGAGGTCGGGTGGGAATCACTCTTCATCCTGAGCACCATCCAACGGCGATTCCTCCGGTCCATCCATGACCTGGCGGGCGCGATCTCTCCCGAGTCGGCGCGAGCGACCGTGCAGCAGTTTCGCTACGATCTGGCACGTTCCCCCATGCATCACGCCTCGGATCGGCTCTGGGCCGCTCGGCACGAGGCCGCCCTCGTGCATGGTCACCTCCAGGAGCTCGAGGCGCAGGGCCTCCTGCCGGCCTTGAGGCCGCGGAGGAAAAGCGCATGACGCCCTCCGAGCTCTGGGGGATGAGTGAGGACGATCTGAAGACACCGGCCCTTCACCCGCAGCATTGGAACGCCTTCCCCGTCAGAGAGACCCAAGAGCTCCATGCGGCCAATCTCTACGCGACGACTCGGGCCCTCTCGCCCCGCCTCCTGTTCCACTTTCAGCGTCGCTTCGCCGAGATCGTCCCGGGCTACAGCCTGAGCTTGCACGATCTCTGGATGATCGGGCGCGATCCTGGTCCCTTCCGACTCCTCACCTACCGTTCGAATGGGGAGACTGCGCCCGTCATCGTCACCAAACAGGGGGAGCACCTCTCCTTCCAGTGGACCGAGTCGCTGCTCCACCGGACCAAGAAACTCCACACCCTGACCTCCATCGTGAGTCAAGCGATGTGCGGTTGTCTGGACGGGGATCAGCGGCGATGGGCCATCCTCCGCTTCCCACACGACACGCCCGAAGACCTCCAGCAGGTCCTTCGGCGTCAGCTCCCCCAGGAACTTCGGGACAACACACGCTGCGCGGCCCTACTCGATGAGGGGCGACCCCTTGTCATGACCACCGTGGCCCTGGGGCACGAGTATTGGATTGCCCTGGTATCCGTCGAACACATGCTGCACGCCTGGCTTGCCGAATCCTCCCAGGCGTTGACTCGACACACACAGCATCTCCAGGGCTTGGGCCTGTGGCCAGTCGAGGCGGCCACCCCCGATCCCCTGACCTGAGCCCTCCAAGCCTAACCTGACCTCGCTGCCCCAGCCTTGCGCTGGGGCAGTGCTGTCCACGGTGCATCGGCCAACCAGAACCACCCACACACTGGACTCAACCCCTCTCCCCAAGGAGTCCCATGACGACCACCCCACATACCCGCCGCTGGCGTCCCCCGCCCCGCTCTACCCCCCTCTGGAATCAAGGGGACCTCACCCTCCACGCCAACCGGTTCTACGAAGCCCTACTCAACACCCATACCCAACTTCAGGGTGAGCTCCGCTTCTTTCCGTACGCTCCAGGCACCCCCAGTGCCGCGCTCCTCCTTGCCCGCAGTCTGGAACGTGCCGGACAACCCGCCACCATTCTCCAGACCCCGGTCGGTCAGAGCTGGGTCGCCAGCGACGAGATGCACATCGACTTCGGCCGCCTGATCCCCGACGGCTCAGGCATCAGCGTCGCCGTAAGCAAGATCGCCCCGACCTATGACCTCCAACACCCGTTCGAGCTCCGGACCGATCCCTCCAGCCACCTCGCCTTCGATCTCCCCGAAGCCCTGGCCGACGAAGCCATCGTCCGGGCCTTCCTCCGCCAGCGGTACACCCAGCTCGGCCCCATTCGCCCCACGACCGCTTCCTGGGGCCACACCCTCCAACTCTCCTGTGGGCACTGGCTCCTCGGGAATCAGGTCAGGGGGCGCGGCTGTCCATACTGCGAACCGGAAGCCGTGACCGAATGACGCCGCTTCTGCGCCTGGTGCAAGGGGACGCCACCCAACCGGTGGGTCCGGGTCCAAAGGTCATCGTCCATCTCTGCAACGACGTGGGCGCCTGGGGCAAGGGCTTCGTGCTTGCCCTGGGGCACCGATATCCGGCCGCCCGGCAGCAGTACCGCGCCTGGGCTCAGGGCCATGACGCGCTTCCCTTTGCCCTAGGACAAGTCCAGTTCGTGACTGTGCAGCCCTACCTCCATGTCGCCCACCTGATCGGGCAGCACGGCATCGCCCGGAAGGACCGGAAGCCCCAGGAACCCCCCATCCGCTATGAGGCCGTCCGTGAAGGTCTGGGCCGGGTCCGTGACTTTGCTCAGCAGCAGCAGGCCAGCATCCACATGCCCCGCATCGGGACTGGTCTCGCTGGAGGGGACTGGACGGTCATCCTGGGCCTGATCGAGGCCGAACTTCTCGCCGCGGATCTCCAGGTCACGGTGTACGACCTGCCCTGACACTGCTTGACAACCCTGGTGCCAACCAGAACCGCCTCCACTCTGAAAGGTGGAGGTTGTTCCATGAATCCAGTCCGTTCCCTTCTCGCTCTTCTCGCCAGTGCCAGCCTGAGCGCCACCGCCGCCTCGCTGAATCTCGGGCTCTACCAGACCGTCACCGTGGCCGGCCAGTCCACCCTGAAAAAGGTCGACACCACCCAACCCGGCCAGACCCTCCGGCAGATCGCCGTCGCTCAGACGGACAAGCCCCTGAACACTCCGCGCGCGACCATTCCTGTCCCGGCCAACACCACCTATGCCGGACGACTGGAACTCCCCAAGGGCGCAAGCGCGACCTTCTCGCTCGACGGCCAGGCCTTCAGTCCCCAACCCTTGAAAACCGTGACCACCACCGAGAACGGCCGCAGCGTTACCCGGCAGGTCCCGGCACCAGAAAGCGAGTACCGCGCCGTGCGCGTCACCTTCAGGGCCATGCAGGTCAATACCCCGTACACCGTCGCCTACGACATCCGCGTCAACTGATCGCCCGCTCTCCGGCGGCAGCGGTCGCTGCCCCAGTTCTTCTCCAGGAGTTCCCTATGTTCAAGCGCACCCTGTCTCTGGCGCCCACCACCCTTCTCCTCCTCGGGGCCCTGAGCCTCTCCCAGGCCAGTGCTGTCGTCGCGGGTCCCACCTCGAACACGACCCGTGCCGGGACCGCCATCACCAATACCGGCTTCCTCGACTACCGCACCGACGAGGGCAAGGACGCCACCGAACAGAGCAACGTCGTCACCGCGACCGTTCAACACGTTCCGGCCGTCAGCATCACCCCCAACGGGGGCACGGACGGCGGCAACGATCCCAGCACGCCCGTCTGTGGGCAGACCGTCGTCGGCGTTCCCGGCCAGGCGGCCGTCCTGACGTACCAGATCACCAACACCAGCAACGGCCCAGATACCTACACCCTCACCACTCTGCTCGGCAGCACCTCCCCTGCCGGCGCAGCGGCCCGGTACTACCTCGACGATGGGGACGGCACCTTCACGCCGCAGGACACCGAAATCACCTCCATCGCGCTCGACATGGGCGAGAGCCGCACCTTCTTCGTGACCTACCCCATCGCCGCCGAGGAAGTCGGTACCGCCCAGTTCACCCTCTCTCCCGTCGCCACCAGCACGGCCGACAACGCGGTCACGGACAGCGGCAACACCGGCTGTATCGATACCCAGGACCGCGTGGGCGTCCAGCTGGACAACGACAGCTTCCGCGAGACGACTGCCCCGGCCACCGTGTTCACGGAGCATTTCCTGCGCAACATCGGCAACGTCGATCTGTCCACCTCGACCATCACCCTGACCCCGCAAGGAGGCCGCTACCCTGCGACGTACCGCCTGGGCAACCAGACCACCGAGTACCCGACGCCCCAGGATGCCCTGACGGCCTATGGTGATCTGCCCATCGGCCAGGGCGTGATCCTGCACGTGACGCAGACGGTCCCTGCAGGCGAGGCGAATGCCACCCGCAGCACCCTGAGCCTCACCGCTTCTACCCCAGGCGACAGTACGCCCGAGCGGGAAAATCTGACGCCCGCCGCGACCAGCACGGCCCGGACCGACGAGATCTACGTGCAGCGGGGCATCGCGAATATCCAGAAGACCCAGGCCCTGTGCGAGACCGACAACAACGGCGCGTTCAGCTGCCCTGGTGCACAGCAGATGTACGACCGCAAGGCGACCTACCAGCGTGCCCTCGATGTGAAGCCCTGCGACATCATCAAGTACGCCCTGTTCACCCAGAACACGGGGGACGCGCTGCTCAAGCAGGCCCGCATCCGCGACGTGGTGCCTCAGAACACCGAGTTGCTCAAGGCCCTGCCCCTGGCCAGGGATCCCATGCTGTACCGCATCGACGGTGGGGCCTGGATGCCCGCATTCCCGACCTTCCCGAGTGAGCTGCCGGCCGGAACGACGATCGAGATCGCGCCCGATCTGAACGGCGACGGGACCATCACCGACGAGGATGGCCTGCCCCGGAACTCCAACAACATCGGCGTCGTCCTCTACGTGCAGGTCAAGGGGCCGAAATGCACCGCGCCGGCGTCCTTCGACTTCGAGGACATCAACAACTTCCAGGCCACCTGATCCACGGCGCGGCCCCCTGACCCTTCCGTCTTCCTTTCCCTCGGGCGAGACCTCCTCTGGTCTCTCCCGTCCCAGGACCTCCATGAAACGACTGCTTCTCACTGCCCTGCTGGCCGTCTCCAGCGCCGCCCTGGCCGCCGGTACCTCTGCCGGAACCACCATCAACAACACGGCCAGCCTCGAAAGTGTCGATGATGCCGGCCAGGACGTCAGCACCCCCAGTAACGTGGTCACCCTGACCGTCAAGCACGTCCCTGCCGTCGATGTGACGCCCGATGGCGGGACCCCGGACGCCCCCGGCCAGACCGTCATCGGCATCCCTGGGCAGAACGGCGTGCTCACCTATCAGATCAAGAACCCCAGCAATGGCCCGGACACCTACGACCTCACCACCCAGACTCAACCCGGCACCGACCCCAGCAAAGTCACGTACTACCTCGACGACGGCGACGGCATCTTCGATCCCACCAAGGACCGGGTCGTCACGACGATCACTCTCCAACCCGACGAGCAGCGCACCTTCTATACGACGTACCCCGTCCCCACCGACGCGACGAGCACCACGTCGTTCACCCTGACGCCCGTGGCCACCAGTACCACGGACCGCCAGGTGCAGGACACAGGGAACTATGGTCGGATCGACACTCAGCAGGTTCTGCGCTTGACGTTCACCCAGAACGAGGCGGGAAGTGCCACGAGCCCCGGCAGCGTGACGTACACCCATGACCTGCGAAATACGGGGAACACGCCCCTGAGCGCCCGGGACCTCGCCCTCACGAGTGAGGGGGGCAGCTGGGCATACACCTATCAAGTGGGCGATGGGACGGCACGACCCACATTCGCCGATGCACTGGCCGCCTGGACCGGCAAGCTGAACAGCAGCGAGACCCTGCCCGTGCGTGTCACCGTGACCGCCCCAGCCGGACTGGCGAGCAGCACCCAGGACACCCTGACCCTGAGTGCCGCCATCAAGACGGTCGCCTCGTCGGCCACCGACAACCAGAGCTCGACCCCCCAGCGACTCACGGACACGACCACCATCCTCAAGGGCATCCCCGGCGCGGTGAAGAGTGCCCAGAGCTGCGGCACGGACCCCGCCTGTCTCGCCCCCACCGCCATTCCGGATGCCCGGGTCGCGCCCAACCAGTACGTGCTCTATCTCGTGACCGGCAACAACACGGGGAACGGAGCCCTGCGCCGCCCTGTCCTGAAGGACGTGCTGCCCGAACACCTCAAGGGGGTGGCCTTCAGTGGCAGCGTGAGCAGCACCGACGGCCAGATGCTCTACAGCCTCGATAACCGGTCCTGGACCACCACTCCACCGAGTATCGCCGGAGCCGAGGGCATAGAGATCTACGTGGGCTACGACAGCGACAAAGACGGGACGATGACCAGGGACGACACCCTCGCGCCGGGCGCCAAGCTGAACCTCAAGCTCATCACGGTGGTCAAGTAGTGCGGGCGGCCGCGACGGTCCTGGGCCTCGCGCTCACCCTGAGCCTGGGGCAGTCCGGCCTCGCGGCCCCCACGCCCGCCGGCACCCAGATCACCAATACCGCCCTCTTCGACGCGGACGGCCAGTTCACCCCCAGCAACCCGGTCACACTTACCGTGCAGGCCGTCTGTGGGGTGGCGATCACGCCCGCCGCGCAGCGCCTTCCGGGCACAGTCGGGCAGCCTACTCCCTTCACCTTCACCGTCCTGAATACAGGAAATAGCACCTGGACCTTCCCGCTGGAGGCGCGCGCCGGTGCCACGGGACGCATGGACGTGATCCTTGACCCGACGAGTCTGACGCTGACCCAGGGCGAACGCCGCGACGTGGTGCTGAGCGTGACCCCCTGGGGGGCGGGCCGCCTCGAAGCGCAGTTGCAGGCGGCCTGTGGTGATGTGGTCGCCCGGGGCCTCGCCCAGGTGGACGCGACGCTCCTCCCCCTGACCGCGAGCAAGAGCGTGGACCGCAGCACGGCGAAACCCGGCGACGTGCTCACGTACACGCTGACCGTCACCAATCCCAATCCGGTGCCCATGACGGAGGTCGTCCTCACCGATCCCCTGGACGCACATGTCCGCTTCCTGGACGCCACGCCGGCACCGCAAGTCCAGGGACAAACGCTGACGTTCCTTCTGGGAACAGTCCCCGCCCAGGGCAGTGCCACCGTGACCTTTCGGGTCCACCTCGACAAGACCGACGACCTCACCGTCCCCAATGTCGCCCGGGTCGTCACGGCTGAGCAGCCCCAGGGCATCCCGACCAACACGGTCAAGACGACCGTCTGGGACCCGAAACTGGTCATCAGCAAGGTTAGTGGCAAGACCATCGTGCAGGTGGGCGACACCGTGACCTACACCGTCACCGTCACCAACGCCAGCACGGCCGCCGCGCTCGACGAGACCACGGTACAGGACCGCCTGCCCGCAGGCCTGGCCCTGAATGCCGGAACGCTCCGCCTCAACGGGCAGAGGGTCGTGGACATCAACCCAGATCCGCAGATCATCGAGGTGGCCGGCGGCGCGCTCACGCCCGGACAGACCACCGTCCTGACCTACACCACGACCGTCACGCCAGAAGCCATCGGGCGGCTGAGTCTCCGCAACGTCGCGCAGGCCTCTGGTGTTCGGAGTGCCCAGGTGACCGAGCGCGTCTCGACGACCGAAGTGGACGCCATCGTGAAGCTCGCGCCCGCTGATCGGGCCGTGCTGCTGGGCCGGGTCTACCTCGACGTGGACGGGAATGGACAGTTCAGTGCGGCGGATCGTCCCGTGCAGGGCGCGCGCGTTGTCGTGGCTGGGGGGGAAGCCGCCCTCACCGACACCCTGGGACGGTACGCCGTGCCGGATCTGCGGGAGGGGCGCTATGCCGTGGTGCTCGACCGGGCCAGCGTGCCCTACAGCCCAGCGGCACAACCGGGCGGGCTGCTACTCGGCGGCGCGCAGCTGGTGAACATCTACGGCACCGCGACGGCGGACTTTCCGCTGCTGCCTCCCACCGGTTCGGGCTCCGCAGGGCGCAGCACGGTCCTGACCGGCCAGGGATGGCGAGCAGAGAAGCAGGTGCAGCGGCAGGGCACGGAAGTCCACGTCACCCTGACCTTGCGCGCCGAACGGGACATGACCCTTCAGCTCGACGACCCACTGCCCACCGGCGCGGCGCTGCTTCAGGGCCAATCCAACCAGCGTGTCACCGTACGTGCCCAGGTGCCGGTCACGCTCTCGTACACCTTCCAGTCGGATCTGCCCGATGCGGCACTGACCACCGACCCTGTCATCCACGCGGGAGACCCCCCCAAATGAAGGTTTTGCTTCCCACCATGCTCCTGAGTGCGGCCCTGCTTCTCGGCAGCGCGCAGGCCATGACCCTTCCTGCCATCCCGACGACCGCCTCGGCCGCGAGCGTGACACGGGAGAGCCTCATCACGCTCGCGCTGAACGTCGTCGCCAGCGGCACCCTGCTCGTCGCCCACACGTTGCCGGAAGGCGCGACCTTCGTGCCGGGCAGCGCGGCCGCCGATGGACAGCCCATCGACGTGCGGATCGGGCACTCGGGCCGCCTCTACTTCACCCTGACCGCAGGGGCCCATGCCCTGACCTACCGGGTGACACACCAGGACGCCTTGCCCACGCTCGCCGAGCCCGGCATTCTCCGCGTGACCGAGCAAGGCCAGGACCTCCTCCAGGGCGAGGTGGACCAGGATGATGCCCGCACGGCGCAACACCCCAAAGAGACAGCATCAGGCCGCACGTCTGGCGTGCTCCGCCTCCCTCTGGACGGGGCCGTCATCCAGGAACACAGCACGAGTGTTCAGGTGAACTACGTCGGGGACGAGCCGGAACTCCGCGTGAATGGCGACGTCGTTCCTGCCGCCCTCATCGGCAAGCGGGTCCGGGGGCCGAACTTTGGGGAATTGACCTACGTGGCCGTGCCCCTTCGTCCTGGCCCCAACACGATCCAGGCCGGAGACGAGACCATCATGGTGCAGGTCCCTGGGGTGGCCGCCCAGGTGGCCTTCTCCCTCGTGGAAGCCGGAGATGCCCGTCGCCCGGCCATCGTGCGCGTGCAGGTACAGGATGCGGCGGGGCTCCCCGTGCGGGTGCCGAACGTCACCTTGAGCATTGAGGGCGCGCAGCCCCTCAACCCGGACGCGATCCCGAGCTCGCCGGGCTACCAGCTCGCCCTCGAAGACGGGAGGGCGGACCTGCGTCTGCGTCCCCAGGCTGGGGGCCAGGTCCAGCTCACCGCCCGCAGCTTTGCCGGTCAGGGCCAGTTCGCGCTGGGCGGCACGCCCGCCCCACTGATCGTCGGAAATGCCAGTCTCACCCTGGGCCACCCGGTCATCGCGAGCGGCCGCGCCACCGTCGAAGCGCCGGCCTTCGGGGGACAACTCCGGGTCTATGCCGACAGCGCTGGACTTCAGCCCCTGGAAGAAGTCCAGACGCCAAGACACCTGATCACTGGGGATGCGAGTCTCCTCCAGAATGACCTCACCGCCCGTGGCCCCGTGGCGGCCGAGTACCGCCAACCCGGATTCTCAGCCCGCTACGCCCTGAAGGCGGCCGCTGAGCCCTTTGGCGAGCGCCAGTACAACAGCGATGGGGCGGCCGTGAAGGTGCAGGCCGGTCCGGTGCAGGTCTTCGGCTATCACGCGCTCGTCGAAGCGGGCAGCCAGAAGATCACTGCTGACCCGCTGACCGGCATCGTGGATCTGGGGGTAGGCTTGACACCCGGCAGCGAGACGGCCGTGCTGACCGGCACGGTCGAGGGACTAAGCCGAACGCGAACGCTGACGCGCGGCGTGGACTACAGCATCGTCTACGACACGGGCACCCTGATCCTCACCCGTCCCGTGAGCTTTACCGATCCAGACCTGGAGGCGCCGCAACTCACCGTGACCTTCAGCCGGCCAGGAGATACCGCCCAGCGCTCGGCCGCCTGGGGTCTTGGGGCACGGCACACCTGGGGTACTCCCCTGAACGGAGGCGAGCTGGTCGCGGCCTACGCCCAGGAGGCCGGTCGGGGCACCTTCGGCGTCAAGGGCACGCTGACCAGCCCCGGTCGCCAGCTGCGGGTGCTGGGTCTGGTCAGTGGTGGGGTGCGCGCTGAGGTCGGCCTGAAGCAGCAGCTCGGCCAGACCGGCGTATTGACCGTGGCCGCCACCAGCCAGAGTGAGGGCTATGGCGGGCTGCTGGGAGGCACACCAGGAACGACGGTGGCCGCCGATCTCGTCGCGCCTGTCGCGGGCATGTTCGGCGTCAAGGCCGGTGCAGCCTACTCCAGCGTCACGGGCGTCCTGGGTGCTGAACTCCTGGGTACGGTGACACATCCGGGTTGGACCGCAGGCCTGGGCATCGGGGCAACGACGGAGGGCCAGGCCTTCGCTGTGGCCGAAGTGGGCATGACGGCTCCCTATGCGGTGAAGCTGCGCCATGCGCAGGGTTTGACCGGGCAGGCGAGCGAGACTGCCCTGAGCGCGGCCCTTCCCTTGACCCGCGATCTGGCCGTGAAGGTCGAGGACCGCGTGCGCTGGGGCGACCAGGGCGTGCAGCACGGCGGGGCCATCGGTCTGGTGGGGCGTTACGGCGTAAGTCAGTACGACGTGACCTATGAGCTGCCCAATGCGGCGGGTGCAGCTGGGCGAGTACGTGCGGGCGTGCAGGCAGAAATGCCAGTGGATGATCACTGGAGCGTGGGGTTGCGGGCAACAACCTACGTCTTCCCCACGCTGACCACACAGGCGAGCATCAATACGCGGTACCGCGAGGGTGGACTCCTGGCGACCCTAGGTCTGGACGTGGCCGTGCAGGAGGGCTGGACCGCCGGCGTGCGGGGCAGCCTGACCTATGGCGAGGGACCCTGGACCACCTCGCTCACGGGGCAAAGTGCCTTCGGCGTGCAGGCGGGTCACAAGTACGCGGCAGGCCTGGCTTACCGTGGGGAGACGGTCGCCGTGCTGAGCACTGCCCGGTACGAAGTGGGGGCGCTCGCTCAAGCAGGAGGCCTCGCTTCGCTGACGACGGACGCGACGTACCACCTCCAGCGCATCGACCTCCGAGCTGGACTGGGCCTGCGCACGTCGGCCGACTTCCAGGCCCTGACCTGGCAGGCCTACACCGGGGGCACCTATTGGCTCACGCCCCGTCTGGGCATCGGTGGGCTCTACCGCGTCATCGGCCAGCGGCCCACTGGCGTGGTGGGGCATTCGGGCAGTCTGGAGGTGACGGCGGTCCCCATGGCCGGGCTGGGCGTTACTGCTGGCTACGCCTTCGTCCCGACCCACGTGATCCTCAGCGAAGGTGAAGCCCAGCGCGGAGAGTATGTCCGGCTGGACATCCTCTTCCATACCATCTGCATTTCTTGCCCTCCAACAGTCTCTGGACAGGTCATAAGGTGAACCCTAAACGAGGGGACCTACCTACGCAGCGAAATTTCCCTACCCTGCCCTGTCGAATTGAGTCGAGTCTCACCTGACTAGCGCTTTATAGTGTTGCCATGACGGACAACCTAGCACTCCGAAATTTTTTAGCAGAGAATTACTCAACATACGCAGAAGTCAAGGAGTTATGGGCGCGTGTCGGTGGCAACACCGGCAGAATTCTCGACCAAACCGACTCCCGATCACGGTGGGCGGCACTAATTCAGCAGATGGAGAGCGGAGCTGTCCCTCGTCTCAAGCTATTAACAGAGATTCTAAATGATTATAAGGGAAGCAAGATTATCATTGATGAGGTGGAGCAAGAGTTGACACTTGAAGCCTTATCGCCCGCTCAGAAATTAGTGGATCAGATTAGTAGAGCAGACTCCATTCAGCCCATTAATATTGACTTTTCTATTCTGGATGGAGTGAAAGTAGATCAAATTGCGCCAGCCATAGCAGTCCAAGTCTTTCAAACGACACCAGAAGAGAAAAAGCGCTTTAGATTAAACCTTGATACCTTAAAAGATAAAGGCACTGCGGCAATATTAGGCGCTACAGCAAATCAGTTGATGCCTTTAGTTATTGCTGGCGCTCATTGGGCTCTTGGTGGACAAGGATGACACTCCAAACTGCATTTATGAATGCAATTACTGGGGCAAACTTCGATGATACGCATGACCAAGCAGTCGAGCCTGCCTTCAAGCTTATTATTGAACGCCTCACAAATGAACCAGAAAGTTTGATTGACGCAGCTCTCGCAGCTTTTCTGCCACATTCTACGAAGGAACACCCTCTACTTAAAGAGACATTCAATGACATCGAGTCAATTTGGCCTTATGTAAGAAAAAAATTTGCCGACGAGCCAATCTGGCTTGACCGTTATGTTCTGGGAAGGGCTTTACTCGAAATCGCAGATACAAATAGCATCGCAGCCGCAAAGATGTATCTTGCCTTAAAAGATCCATTTTTGTATACTTTAGAGACAAGGGAAGCGAATTTTCGCACCTCATTTCTCAAAGTATGGAAGCCGTCTTTTGAAAAAGTTGCAAAGATGTTCTGGCAACCGTCAGAAGATTTCAGTCCAGTTCCCGTCAAGTCCATAACGGCTCAAATATCTACAGAGTCTATAAATACACTTAAGGCACAGTTGCAAGAAGCGACCGAGGGCACAGCCTTCCAAGATGCCAATGGTGAAGCTTATGATATGGATAAGGATTGGATAACCACATTCTCAGCAGTAGCCGGAGACGCAATTAGTGCCTCTATTAATGAGGCATTGAAAGAACTAACCCAGAAGCTTCCTTCACAACTCAGGAGTGCATCTAATTATCATGAACGTATTCAAGAAATTTTAAAATATGCTACACGTGCACAGCGTCAAGGAAATTTGACTTGGTGGCTGCTATCTAAATACAGCGTTCCTACAGATCAATCATATCGCGCACTTTCTCCACTGAGTGGTGTTCTACAGATGGTATTGGATTTCAAGCAATTTGCGTCAACACTCGCTCCCTCAGAAGTAGACGCCATTCTATTGGAAGCCATCTGGACTACCTACCCAGATTCAATGGCGGAGGAGCGGACCATCAACGAATGGATAGATGATGTCATAACCTGTAAAGAATCTGCTGAATATGGCGTTTCAGATCGAAAGATATCACCACTTTTACTCTGTGATGTCATCGCGGCAAAGCATAATGGGAGCTTGGTTGAAGCCGCTACCCTCGCTGGTGTCAACTCTGAGGTAAAGCTCACGCTAGCCAACTTCGCGATCTGGCTCTGGCACAGTACGCAGGCCCACTCCTCATGACTCGGCTTCGGTGTGCCGATGAAAACTGCTCTGTACCAGCCGGGACCATGTGTGCCCGCCGGTTCACTGACTTCCAGGACTGCCCCAGTTTTCGGGAAGGCACTGGGAACACAGGGAGAGTCGAAGCGGCTTCTGCTCAAAGCAGCGACATTCAAGTACCATGGACTGGATATTCCATGACGCAGACTGACACTTCGCTTGTGTGGGGCGTCAAGCGGGCCCCTCTTATCGCACTAGTTGGTCTGTCCAAAAGTGGAAAGTCCTCATTCCTTGGGACCCTTTACCTTCGTTTGAAACGCGAACCTCTTGGTGATAAGCAATTTGCCGGCTCTCTAACCCTTAGAGGATGGGCCAGCATTACTGAAAAGATGTATTGGAAGGAAGAATTAAAGCCTGGCTTTCCGCCTCGTACTAGTGGCGAGGCTCGCGAACCTGGATTTCTGCATCTCACAGTTGCAGGAGAAACGCATCTTGAAGACATCTTGTTGGCTGACGTTCCCGGAGAGTGGTTTGCACAGCTTCTGGAGAACATTCACGCTGAAGCGGCGGCTCCTGCGCGCTGGATTATTATGAATGCTGACGCAGTTTTGTTTTTCATTGATACGGATGCGCTTTCAATTTTTCAAACTGCATACGGCACAGAGCGTAATACTAAATTACTTCTTGATCGTATAGCATCACTTAGACCTGATCTCCCTATCGTCACGGTTCGCGCCAAACACGATAAAACTTCCGCTGACACTCAACAAAGCCTTGATTTGATACAAATTCATATTGAGAAACGCTTCGGTCAAACCCAAGCATACGAAACAGTGGCCGCTTCGGTGGAATCAGCGGTTGAGGACGATACAGCCCCACAACCAGGTCAAGGCGTCATGGAAGCGCTTACCGCTGCTCTTCATCTAGTAAACGTCCTACAACGTTCAACACCTTCAATCACGCGCACCCAGAATAGTCAAGCACTTGCCTCTCTTCAGGAAGTCAGCAAATGACTAATCTTTTAATTGCCGGTGCCTCCAAGGCAGGAAAAACCGTGTATGGTGCGCAATTCTACTTGCGAACTCAAGCTGGGGCGGCCCTCACAAGTAAAGGAGAAGCCGAGGACCTCTCTATTTTCCATAAAGCAATTGAGGCCATTGCCCATGGGCGTAAGCCTGAGCGCACAAAAGATGAGGAGAGCCGTACACTCACTCTTGAGGTCAGTGATGCAGCAGGCCGTACTACAGAAATGCTCTGGCCGGACTATGCGGGAGAGTCCTTCGCAGACCTACTCAAGCGACGAGTATTTACGGAGGAGTGGCTAACGCGCGTCAAAGATGCCACAGGTCTCCTGCTACTGATTCGTCCAGAGGTTACAGCAATGCCGGCTGACGCCTTGAAAAGTCGTCGAAAGGGCCAAGGGCGTAAATCTACTACCACTTCCTCATCTCCTTCTGCGGACGAAAAAGTTCAGGATCACTTAGTGCCCCTCCTGCCTGATGCACAGTATGTTGAATGGGTGCAGATGATGCGCCACCTACGAGGTGAAGGCCGCTTAGAGCGGTCACGGTGGCCTCTTGTTGTGTTGCTAACTTGCTGGGATGAACTCAAAGACCCTAAAACGCCTGCTGAAGTGCTTCAGCACAAGTGTCCACTACTTGCAAGCTATCTTCGGGGAATCTGGGCACCCGAGGCGCTAGCAATCTACGGGGTCAGCGCGTTAGGACAAGCCTTCGATGATCGCAAAGGTCACGTGAATACCACTTTCCTTGCCGAGCGTCCTGAGAGACAAGGGTATGTAATTTGCCCTACAGGCGCACAAGACTCAGACCTTACCCTGCCTGTCGCTTGGCTGCTTAAGCGTCTCCATGACCATCAGGATTGAGTGGGCCCTCTTCCGCTGGGCGCATACCTATGGGTACTCCCAGGTAGCGGGTAGCCTGCGGGATTCACGCGTCAGTGCCTTGATCGCCAAATGGAGCGACGTTCCTTCAGGCGCTGATCGACCTGACATGCCCGAGCGCGCCTGGGCCGCATGGAGAATTGACGATTATTACGTTCTCGTCCGCAGTGTGCCCGATCAGGAGGAAGACCGCGGAGGAGGATACGTTTCTCGAGCCCTTCTTTTACCGGTTGCTCAGGCTGAGAAGCTCATTAGTCTGATGCCCTTATTTGATCTGCTTGAAGGCCCTGAACATTTTTGGAATACAAATGTCCAAAATTCTATTGAACTGAGCGCCTCACCTCTATCCAATGAGGTTGTCGAAGCAGTATCTGCTCTTCTTGCGGCATTTGCCAAGCGAGACACAAAGCGTATAGTCTTACTAAATAGTGTTCAAACACCTATAATCCTTAGTGGATTGTGGCAGACTCTTTGGCCAGCTGCTAGACTTCAGTTAAGTTTCAAAACTTACTATACTCCTACGCAAGTATCCTTGAAAGAAGGCAAGCCGCAGCTTATAATTAGTCCTACCCTTGCTGCTTTATGGGAAGCGCATGATTATGAGGTAATCACTGGGACAGTCCAGGGAAGTATCCCTGCACTTGTCAAGCATCTAATTGACAATACTAGCCCGTTGGCAAAAACCTTACTTAAGGGGTATTCAGGGGGTCTAACAGACCTACCCACTTTAACAGTCCTGTACCGTCAAGTGGAGACAGCTCTACAAACAGAGGATACGTGGGGCACTCTCATGGCCATCAATACACTTGAGAGAGTTTCTATATCTGTTGAGTCGAGAGACCAAATATCTGCACAACTATACCAAGCTTTAGAGGAACGTATACCTCGCTTGCCAACACAGGAATTTCTATATCTAGCTCAAACCGCTTCTCTCTCGTCATCATTGAATCATGCCTTAGAAAGTTGGATTACTGATCGACTACTCTTTGAACCCGACATATCCAAAATTTTGGAGGAACCAACCGAAGCGTGGTTCCGTCAAACCATCGAGGCTGGCGTCGCGGCCATCTCGCCTTCAGAGGCAGCGGCCAATCAGGTTTGGGCATACTGGACTCTGCTGCGCGACCAAGGTGTGCTGCCGATTTTTCTTTCCAAAAACTGGGAAGCATCATTAGCGTCAACGGTTCCACCTGAACCACCAATTGATCTTGAGGAGACCGCACTTCAAACGCGGCTGCTTCGCATATATGCCGTGCTTATTAGACGTTACCCCCACATAAAAGCTATACAGACGGTCTTACGGCATGTTACACCTGAAGACCAGCTGACCATATGGGTAGATCTTCAGTTTCAATGGGGGAAGGAAGCTTTCATCCAGGCTATTGCACAACTGGATGCCCCTGAGCTCGATCCATTTGTCATCGAAACGCTTGACCAAGAACCAGATTTGCTTCAGTTCTTGAATCCTACTCAGATCCCTTGGCAACGATGGTGGACACAGCGCGTTGAGAACGGAGCTGATGTCTGGCAAGGCATTCCAGATCAGTCCCTGGTCCTGGAAAACCTCCTCAATTTGGGGCCGGAGCGATGGCCGCACCCTGTGATGGCTGCTATCGCGACCACACCACAAGCCAACTTGTTGCATCAGCCTCAGAGACGCAAACTCTGGCAATACTTACCTAAAGGATTTCTAAGCACTACAGCTAGCGCTTGGCTGGATGCAGACGTATCTCCCAATGATATCGAACGTGAGGTTTTAGAGGAGGTCCTGTCTCAAGTGAGGATGCAGCTGCCTCCAGCATCAGCTATCAAGTTACTACGTCTGACAGCGCCTTGGGTAGACTCAGTCAAACTTGATTTGCTTCTTCAGAGCGCCCGTATTACTTGGCCTGAAGATTTGGTGTCGGTCCTTCAGCAACGTGCCGATCAACAATACCTAGCAGAGGGTTGGTACGACAAATCACTTTCCGGCCGATATATATTCCCAGCAGGCTTTTTTGACCCTTTGTACGAACGCCTGCGTCCCATGCAGCAGATACGATATTTAAGAGATATGGGTCACGCTATTCCAGATCAATTATGGTGGATTGCCCTTCGAGAAAAATCCCTTGCTACATTCGGCGATGAGCTTGATAGAGTGTGGGCCGATATAGGTGGGAAAGCTAAACATCTAGAACATCAAGGTAGTCGCGAGAGTCGCTGGTTTCACGCTATCCAGCGTATAAAAAGCAAAGGTAGACCCAGCTTCGGCGATCTCCTTCGAGTCATTGGTCGTGAAGACCAAGGGTCAGATGATTCTAAGGTGCTATGGGAAATGCGACCATATGATACATAAATTTCATATATTTATCTAAAATACTGAGGAAAATGTCTTATGATAAGTAATGATGTTTTGAAGACTTGGAATCTTGAGATAAAATTTATCAAATCATATTTAACGAATTAAATAATATAAATTAGATCATACAATCAATCCCTAAAAAATTAAAGTCGCAGGTGAGCAGATCTATGAACATGCTGGTATACATTGCAAATCTGCTATGCATACTTATTAGTAGCTGGTAATTTTGCCTTATCGCTTATGATTTTCTAAACATCTATATGAGTAAATAATGATAGATCTTTTTTAACATCTTGTCAGGGGTCAACTGATCGTACATCAGTCTTCGACCGTGAGACCTCCCCATTGGGGCGCACACCAAAACCAATTTGGCAAAGCAATGCGGCAGCCTGCAGATAATTGAGCTGCCGCATTGCTTTACCAAATTTAGCGTTGGTTAGTTCTCAATTTTTGGAAGAGTTGTGACGCCTCGGCACGAGCGCGCGATGCATTCAAGGAGGCCGTGCCCAGGGTGCGCTGCCCCGTAAAGGCGTAATCGTCCGAGAACCCACTTTCACTGGAGAACCAGGTATTCCCAGACACCCGGCCATCCGACGCAATGGACGAGAATTCGTAGTATTGCGTCACGTCCCTGAAGTCGGATGCGATGACATACTCACTGGTCTTCGGATCGTACCAACCGAGGGCGATCCCCCCGACCTTGTTCGTCCCCCAGATGTAGAAGTCGTTCGGATCCTTTTCGCTGGATTCGATCTCTGCGAGTTGAATGCGGTCCGCGAGAGCGGTATCGAGCGTGAAGTTCGTGTTCCAGGTGCCGGCCAGCTGAGCAACATAGGCACGGGTCGAGGGAATCGGGTTTGGGGGAGGGTTCTGGGTGCTCGAGCACGCGCTCAGACCAACGACGCCCAGACCAACAGACAACAGCAGCAAAGATTTCATCACCCCGCAGCATACGGGCGATTCTGGTTGGCCCCTGCCTCGTTTGCGTACAGGGCGGCCATCGGCAGCAGAAGAGCGTAATTCGATTCGCATTCTCAAAAGGCGGCAGACGAAATGCTCTCGGGCAAGAATGCAGCTGCACGAACGCTTCCGTACCCTTCGCGCCGACACCGGCTTTCGCCTCAAGGACCTTGCCCTCCAGTGCGACCTCAGCGTCCCTTACCTGAGTGACTTGGAGCGCGGCCGCACGCAACCCAGTCTCCAGACACTCGAAGCCCTGGCGCGCGCTTATCACCTCACCGTACAGCAACTCCTCAGCGGCGTCGACGGCTATGGTGCCGCCACCACGACCGACAGTCTCCCCTCTGGTCTCGCGGCCCTCGTCGCCGATCCGGTTCTGGGTGCTGGGCTCACCCCTGAATGGATTCAGACGCTTTCCCGCATCGAACTCCGCGGCAAACGTCCCCGCGATAAGGAAGCGTGGTACGAGATCTGGCGTCACCTCCGGCGGGTGATGGTCTGAACCTGCACTTCCAACTGCACTTCGGCAGTCGGGTGAACTACGACGTGACGACCGGGCAATGGTGGCCCCTCGAGGACGCGTTGGCCATCCCGACAGACCTGCCGGTGCTGCAGCGGATGAAGACTTGTCTCGCGCAGGTCACACCCTGGCCGCCCAGTCTCGATGTCGTTCAGGCCGTGGCCGCGCAGTGCGGCGTCATGCCCGTGAAGCTGAGGCGCCGGGTCACCGACGCTCAGTCCCCGTCCTCACGCTCAAGCCCTGAGGAGGCCTCGACACTCTCGGTCAGCCAACGGGTGTGCGGCGTACTCACCATAGATCCCCGCTTGGTCCGCTCCCAGGACAGCGGCTGACCTTCGCACTGGGCCACCGCAGCCCAGGCTTCTTGCTCTGTCTCAAACGGTCCAAGCAACCGTGTCGGAACATTCGTCTGAAGATGGGTCGCCCGGGCGTAGACCTTGATCATTCCCTACCCTATACCTGAACTGTAGAGGCAGTCATTGCCGCTTATTCCAGCGCCTGCCAGGGCCGTACCTCATCCCAGTCCAGCTGGTGTGGGCCAGGGATCACGTCAACGCTCCGCCCAGACACCTCTACTGCCTGCTGCTCTGGTACAGCCTCATGCTCTTCCTCCCGCCGATCTGCGCGCGAGGCTCTCCTGTGCTCCGTCATCACCGCAGTCTACCCAGCGCTCCAGAAAACGTCCCACACAGTTGCCCTGACTGCCTGGGCCTGAAGTTCGGTCTGGGCACCCTCACCTTTTCTCGAACGGGCTCCCCTGCTCGTTCTGGCGAATGCTCTATCACGCAATGCCGCACACTATGGGCATGACCAAATCCGCAAAGAAGGCTGCCCCAACTTCAGTCGAGAAGGCCGCCCCCAAGACGAAAGCCGCTCCGGCACAGAAGGCTACCCCTGCCGAAAAGAACAAGCTCGCCAAAGCCGAACTCACCGACCAGATCGCCGAGCATACCAACCTCTCCCGCAAGCAGGCCAGCGAGGCCTTCGACGCGACGGTCGAGGTCATGCTCGACGCCCTCAAGAGCGGCAAGAGCGTCGGCCTCCCCGGTCTCGGCACCCTGAGCGTCAAAGAGACCGCCGCCCGCACCGGTGTGCGCCCTGGAACCAGTGAGAAGATTCAGATCCCCGCCGGGAAGAAGATCGCCTTCAAAGTCGCTGCCGGCCTCAAAGACAGCCTCTAACTTCTCCACACTTCAGGAGGCCTCTGGGCCTCTTTTTCTTTTGCCGTACGCCCGGCCCACCAGAACCGCCCACACCATAAAGGCATGACGACCCACACCCTTCTCCCTGTTCCCCGCTCTGGCCAGTCCCCCGACGTCAACTGGAACCTTCTCCTCCAACCCCTCACCACGCACCTCCGCGACCTCGAAGCGCATCTCCTCCATGGGCAGCCGCTTCAGGATCCCCTCTCCTCTTCCGCCTATACCTCCCTCCACCACCACCACACCCTGTTCCTCTCCGGCCACAGCCTGCTGCTCGGCGTCACCCTCCTCGTGCAACACGACACCGACCCTGAGACCCTCAGCCTCGTCCAGGATCTCGCCTGCACGGTCGCGCGCCTCTTTCCCAGCGAAGTCTCATTCGCGCACGTCTTCGAGCACCTCGCCGATGACCTCCAGCATGACCGCACCCATGGTGTTCCCCTGCATCTCCACGAGATCCACCACGGTGGCCACGCTGCTGCTCCAACGCTTCACCCTCCTCGGCCAACCATATCCGGCCTTCTTCCAGAGCAGTGCCCTCTTCCCGCAACTCCACCAACCGACCCTCTCCCTCGATCATCCCCTGACGCCGCCGCTCACAGCCCTCTACCCCGACCCCACCCTCGCCCCGGAGCGGCAAGCCTGCGAGGCCACGCTCTATGCCCTGCTGCAGAGCGCCACGCTCAGCGAAGAGCAGTACGCCGCCCTGCTGCTCCTCCACCTCAATGCCCGCGACCGGTACACCAATCACCCCATCAACGTGTTCCTGAACATGGCAGGTGCCTGTCTCCTCATTGCACGAGACCGACATACCGAGGCGCGCACTTCCGCCGTTCACACCCAGGCACTCCGGACGCACCTCCTGGCAATGCATCAGGAGCTCGGTCGCGTCCGCGTCCCCGCCCTGCGTCCAGGCAGCCTCATCAAGCGAACTGACCGACCCCACATCGTTCACCGGGCGTTGAACCTGTTACGGCAGACCCACTACCACCAGCTCGCAGACGCCTCGCCTGTGGAGGCCGCTCAACAGCACCTGCTCTGGCGGGCCCTGGACCGGCTGGAGGACCACTGGCGGAAGGACCTGTCGCCCATCCAGCAGGAGCAACTGCACGTGCGCCTGATGCTCCGGTGCTGCTGCACCCTGACCGATATGCACCGCGCCCCCGGCATGGGTCTCCCCCCACTCGTCGAAGTCGCTGCCCAACTCAGTGGCCTCGATCCCCTCTGGGGCTGGAAGGAGCTGCAACCGGACGCCCAGACCCCACACCACGAGCATGTGGGCCAGGCCCTGCGACAGGTGCTCACCCTGCTGGATCTCGCGGACGCCTTTCAAGTCGACGAACTGGGCGAGCGCCTCCGGAATGCGGCTGGACATCTCCTGGCCTGTTGCCGGCACGCGGGTCTTCGTCTCCCACAGCAAGCGGCCTTCGAGCGGATGATGGGCGGCGAGCAACATCCGTTACGCGCGAGCTGCTTTTCGCCGCGGGAGTTCGCCGCCTTCCGGATACGGGTCGCATCCATGCTCGAACAGGTGGATGCCGATCTCCTGTTGACGGCGGCGGCAGAGGCACGCGAGGCGCTTCCTGAAGGAGCGCCACAAGTGCTGGACGCCGAGACCCTCGAGCCCATTCGGGCAGCGCCGGACTTCACCATGACGGCTCCACTCGCCATCGCGATTGACCCGCCGCACCTGCAGGACGCCCGGGCCATCCTCCAGGGCCGCCGCCTCGTGTTGATCGGTGGTGTCCCCGACGCTGCTCATCACCGGGCCATCATGACCAGCCTGAGTCTGGCAGATCTGGATTGGATCGCGGCCGACGAGTACGCCCACGGCACACACGCCCACGCCCGCCTCACAGATCAGACCGCACTGGTGGTCATCGCTATTCGATGGATGGGTCACGCGCACAGCACCCTGCGGGAAGTCGCGCGCGCGAAGGGCATTCCGTACGTGATGCATCCGGGCGGCCTGAACCCGAACAGTCTGGCGTGGCAGATCCTGCAACAGACCAGCCGGCAGCTGGGCACCCTCGCGAGTTGAGATACTCCGCGCATGGACGAGGGGGCGCTGGAGGTCATCATCGTGTTGGACATTCGGGGGAACGTGGCGACCGTGCAGTTGCCCGATACCAGTGAAGAAGAGTGGAGTCTGGCGAGCTTGCCTGCGGACGTGCAGCCGGGCGACCGTGTCGGCGTTCAGGTCGAAGGCGGTGACTTCGAGATGACCTTGCTTCCGAGGCACGCTGGACTCCAGGCCTGAAGTCAATGGGCCGTGCAGCAGAGGGGGGCGACAACGTGAACATGTCGCCCCCCTCTGCTGCCGCTCAATCGAAGAGCGAGGGCTGTGCTCCAGGTCCACCCGCTGCGGCCGTCGCCTGGGGCAACGCGGACACCTCCCGAAATTCGAGCCCCCGGTCCTCCAGTTCCAACCGGGCCGGCGTCGTGATCGAGGGCGCCGCCAGGATGCCCCGCACCACCGCCCTCGCGGGGAGCTTGCCTTCCACCGACCTCACGTACCGCGCCAGCTGAGACACTGCGTGCTGCGTGGCGCGGCCCCGCTTGAGTTCCACCACCACATACCGCCCCTGGGCATCCCGGGCGTAGAGATCAATGCCGCCCGACTCCACCATCAGTTCCCGGTTCAGCACCCGTAACCCTGGCTCGATCAGCTCAGGATGTTCGGCGAGGGTCTGCTGCATCTCCGCCTCCGATCCTCGCAACACGAAGCCGCCCGCCTGCGCCAGTTCTAACGCGAGGGCGACCTGCGGTTCCAGGAACACCACCTGCACCAACTCCTCCGGACTCCGCCGCGAGGCCAGGAGCATGCAGACATCCTCATCCACCCGCGCGGTGATGCTATCCGTCTTCGGTTGCCAGTTCATCGGCTTGATGCCTGTCGGGTGATGGATCTGTAGGCTGCCGTCCTGCTTGATGACCATGAGGTAGGTCCCTACGTCGGCCGTGCTGGCGGCTCGTCCCTGGTACGTCACCTCGGCAAGACCAGCCACCTGCACGAGGCAATCCCGCGAGCGCGTGTGTCGATTGAGGAAGTTCGCGAGGTCTTCCGGGGACGGCGTGAGCAGCTGCTGACGAATCATGGTGTCCCTGTTCTACGCCCATGCCTCCTGTGACCTGTGGTCCCTCCCCACTGACGCGGGAGAGCACAGCCGCATATGACTTCACGCTGGAGCGTCCTTTACCCACTCGTCAAGGAGGGAGCCACATGGCCCGACGCCGGTCGCCCGCTTCCCTGACTGAAGCCCACCAGATCCTTCGCCCCTCGACGCCACTCGCTGAAGTCACGCGGGACGCGCTCGGAAAGGATCACGCCGAAACTGAACGCGAAACCTGGGAAGTGCGCGAGTCACTGCACGAGTGGGACCGGGCGCAGCTGCTCGCGCGACATCACGCCGCCAGTGATCACGAGGCCACGCTGAGCTCCGCCGAGCTGACTGTGTTCGGCGAAGACCTCCTGCGCTAAGACCATCCGTCTCACCAGTCAGGGTGCCGATCTCGGTGCGCCCTGTTCACGCGTTCAGCCCAGGAGTCCGCCATGCACCAACCCCTTCTGCTCGGTACCTCTTCCAGCGAGGTCATGCGACAACCACCAGCTTCTGAGATCAAGGGCCTCGGGGCGCTCTGTCCAGGCAAGCGCCCCGCCCATGCACCTGCGCCCGGACCACCCCATAGCACCCGAACAACCGAGTATTTCACCGAGAGCAGGCGGGTGGCCGAGTGAAGAAGTCTGGTCGATCGGGCGTGCTCAGTGGTCTTCCGGGCGAGGTTACCAGAAGAAAAAATGTAACCATGCGCCAACTGCATCCATATCCTCACCCGTCAATGCCAGCTCCGTCTCCCAGACCGACCAGACTTCGGACAGCACCTCCGGATGACACCCGAGGTAGTCCGCAAGAGATCCGCGGGCAAGCTCATCCTCCAGCGTGACGCGCTGCTCGACCCACTGTGCGTAGTACACCTGCAGCTGCGCGATCAACTCGGACACCGTGTACGCAGCGAACGAGGGCACGTCAACTCCGCCGATGCAGCAATGGTGCCTTGACCCGCCGCCCCTGCACGAGCACCCTGTCCGTCAGCGGCAAGCCCAGCAGGAACGTCGGGGCCTCATCACTGACCATCACACCCCGTACCCCCTGAGTCTGGGCCGCCTGCCACCAGTCCGGCCCACGTCGCCACTCGGGACAGAACAGGGCCAGTGTCCCTCGCTGCTCGTCCCCCGGCGCACTGAAGATCACGCACAGGTCGAAGTGCGTGCGCACCCACGCCGCCAGTGCCGCCCGTTCCATCTGCGGCTCGATGGACGACGCCAGCTGCGCCAGGCTCTCGCACTGCACCCACACCGCGCACGCTTCCTCCGCGAGGCGAGCGGTCAGCGCCGCAGCCGTCCAGGGTTGCACGTCATTCACGAACAGCTGCTGTACCTCCGGGCCCGGCGCTTCACCCGGTATCAACAGATCACCCCGGCAACCCAACACACTCAAGTTCGCCCCCAGCAATTCCTCCCCGCCACTTCCCGATGGCGCGACCACCAACACCCGGTGCGCCGGGCGCGTGACGAATTGCAACGCTTCCCCATCCCAGGCAGTGCCCAGGACGAAGGCCGTTCGGTGGTGGCGACGGAACAACACATTCAGATCGATGAACATCGGTGGGCCTCCGGAAACAGAGAAGAAGAAGGGTCAGCCCGCAGTCGTCACGGCCCTGGACGCACAGGGTCTGGCAGATGAGCGAGCGACGTGTGACCCTCAGCGGCGGAGCAGCGACAGGAGTTCGTTCAGCTTCGCGTTGGCCTGTGCCAGCTCCGCTTTGACCTGAGTCAATTCCTTCTGCATGCTCAAGGCCGCGTCTTCGGCGCCCGACGCGCGCTCCTTACACTCCATCGTTTCGATGATCAGCCGGTTCACGTTTTCACCCAGCTCGGCCATCGTCATCACTTCACCGTCGGGAGACAGGTCGCCTTGAAGCTGCAACGCACGCTGGCGACGTTGCATCAGCAGCTCGTTGACACTCATCGGGGTGGACCGAGAATCGCGGAAGACGGCGAGAAGATCCGTGAACTGCGCCGGCGTGAGCACCAGTTCACTGAAGTTGCGGCGCGTCCTGGTCTCCAACGTCTGACCCAAAACGAGGGCATACTGCCGCGCCGTTTCCTGCAGATAGCGCCGGGAGTACGCGTGATTGAAGAGAAACTTGCCGGCACTTTCCAGATCACTGACGGTGTAGAGGTCCCGTGGGCCCAGGTGATCGAGGAGGTCTTGCAGGGCAGGCCAGGAGTCTTGTGCAGGCGCGAGGGGCATACATGCACCATAGCGTTACCGCGAGGTATACAGCGAGGTGACGACGCGGGGTACAGAGTCCCACAGCGAGGTATACAGCGAGCAACATTGCGAGGTGTACGGTTGCTCGTCGTGACCGCGCCAGCGAGCAACATGCCACCTCGTTGATGGTCTGGTCTTTAAGAAAGGTAGTGAGCGCACATGCTCATCTCATTTTGGGACTCATCTTTGATGGGCCAGGTTCGACAGGAGGCGCAATCGGGCTTTCCTCGTTTTGCCTTTACGCGACATCACCAGGGAGGAAACGTGTCGCCCGACCCCTGCTCCGCGCCCACCCAGCGCTTGAGAACCCCTTTCCTCGCACCATTCCCATGCAAGCCGTTCTAAAGCACTCTGAAATCCAAACCAGCAGCACTCATCAGACCCTCACAGCCTCACGAGGCTCCTGCCCCCGCCCACCACATCGCCCACAGGAAGCGCACCGCACCCCACCAGACGCCCCGCAAGCAGACCTCACAAGCTCCACCCCGCGACCCCGCACCTCTGCGCCTCCTTGCCCGACCCGCCCACCCGGTGGCCCGCAAGCACCCTCCCCCGCAAGCGGGGAACACCCGCAGCATGACCCCCGCCACCCTTGAAGCGACCCGCCCCTACCACCTCCAGGTCTGGCACGCCGCCCGTCCCGACTTCCTCGGCCACCAGTTCCGCGCCTTCCCCAGTACCAACTTCCAACACGTCGCCGACCTCCAGGTCAACGCCTCCAGCATGCTCGAAGCCCTGCGCCAGACCTACGCCATCACCCAACATATGGAGCGACTCTGGGAACAGGATCCCGCCGTCACGCTGCTCTACGTTCCGAACCCTCGGAGCACCAGCGCCGGCGACGTCCTGATCTGCGAGGGCCAGGTGCATGGCATCGCCATGATCGGCTTCGAACAAGTTCGCTGAACCCCTCCCCAGGACGTGCGGCCTCCCGGTCAGCACGTCCCTGTCTTCACCACCCCTCGCCCGGCACCGCACCGGGCACCCCCTGACCCATGCGCGACTTCACGTTCCGCATTCTGCGCCCGGGTTGCGCCGTCACCTGGACCCTCATCGCACACGTCATCTGTCAGGGCGACACCCTCGCGCAGGCCGTTCTCCGCACCGCGCACGCCCTCAATGACGACCCCACCTCCGCACCCGACCTCCTGCTCTTCGCGGCACACCCCCACCAGGTCTTCGCCGAAGTCGACCTCACGGTCGGCGACTGGATCGTCGGACACGGCCAGACCTTCCAACTCGTTCGCCTGGACGAAGCCACCCCCACCGACCTCCGCGGGCCCGACTTCGCCCTGCGCCTTCAAGGAGAGATATGACCCCCTCCCTGCCCCCTCACCTGTGCCGGGTGTGCGGTCGTCCGTGTGCCCCGGAAGAAGAAGCCGGCTGCGATCAGTGCACGGAAGCCGCGGATGAGGCCCGCGCTTCCGCCGCTGCCGAATCCCATGATTGATCCACTCGCGTTCATTCTCTGCCCACCGCTCGGCGTCCTCCCCGTCCAGGGTGGCCTGAGGCTGCGTCACGGCACCCAGGACCTCCACCTCACGTACGCCGAGTTGGACGCCCTGGTCCAGCTGCTCGCCCAACTGGCCCCCGGCCGCACGCTGACGCTCGACACCCGCCACCAGGGTCCAGTCCATCTCCGGCATCAGGCGGAACACGTGCAACTCCAGGCGCAGGACTTCCTGCTCGACTGTCCCCCACACCTCCACTGGTTGCCCTACACCTTCTGTTTCCTGGCCGCCCTTCACTGCGGGACGCCCCGAGAGGGCGTGCTTCGGCGCAACCTCATCCTTTACTGCGCGGGTTGCCTGCAGGACCTGCGCGGCGCACAGGTGGCCGGGAAGAACCCTCGCCCGGAACAGCGCCGGGCAACCCCGGAGGCATGAACGATCTCCTCAGCCTGATGATGCAAACCCTCTCGCAGGACATCGAGCAGCACCGCGCACTCATCGCGGCGCTCACCTTCCCGTGGTTCATCGTGCTCTTCCTCGTGGCCCACCGCCACGAAGGCCGCGCCCCTTCCACCCCTGAAGAATAAGGAGACCTCCCCGGGTCTCCCCTTTTTTTTCTCGGGTCCGTTGAGAGGGGCCACCCTGCCCCCGGAGATGCTTCTCCCTCGGGTCACTCCCCCTGAAGCCCTCGCCCGGGAGGGCACCGGGCACCCCCGGAGGCATGACGACCATCACGTCCGCCCGGATCGTTCCCAGCAATCTCGCCGCCGGCCAGTACCAGGCGGAGGTACATGCCACCTTCGAAGGCGGCCAGGAGGTCAAGGTGCTGAGTTACTACGACGACGAGTTGCACTTCAGCGCGGCGGAGTTCGTCGGCTTGACCCAGGTGCAGGTCGACGAACTCTTCCACCAGCGGGACGTCGCGTACTTGCGGAGCTGAGTTGCGGGAGGCCTCCGGGTCTCCCTTTTTTTCTGAGGGCCAGGAAGAACCCTCGCCCGGAACGGCACCGGGCAACCCACGGTTGTATGACGCTACAGCTCTTGACCATGACGAAACATCTGTTCACCAGCACGACTGCCACGGGTGAACGCCGTTACGTCGACACCGGGTACGACTGGATGTGTGGTCACTTCTTCCTGCTCGTCACGGACACGGACCGGGAGGAGCCAGACGCAGATCTCATGGTCTACTTCACGGCCCACGACCCGCGCTTCCTGGACCGCAATCGCAAAGGCAGCGCCTTCGGTGGGGCGACGCTCGACGAATTGAAGACGTGCTTCGAGGAGCAGGGCATCACCCCACCGGAAGGGTTGTTCGAGAAGCTGCGCGACGATGAGTTGTTGCAGCGCAGCCACGAGATCACGCACTGGTGACCCCTTGGGGCGAGAGCCGACCGCGCACGCAGTCGGCTCTCGCCCCTTTTCGCGTGGGCGGGAAGAACAGTACCCCTCGCCCGGAACGGCACCGGGCAATCCACGACCGTATGACGAAACATCTGTTCACGACCACGACCCCCTCGGGCGAACGCCGTCACATCGACACCGGATACGACCGGATGTGCGGCCACTTTTTCCTGCTGGTAAGTGACCCGGCGCAGACGGACGACGATCGTCTGATCTACTTCACGTCCTACGACCCGCGCTTCCTGGACCGCAGCCGCAAGGGCAGTGACTTCGGCGGGGCGACACTCGCCGAACTGAAGACGTGCTTCGAGGAGCAGGGCATCACCCCGCCGGAAGGGTTGTTCGAAAAGCTGCGCGACGATGAGCTGTTACAGCGCGGAAACGAGATCACGCACTGGTGACCCCTTGGGGCGAGAGTAGCCGCGTGTGCGGTCGCCCTCGCCCCTCTTTCGTATGGCCGGGAAGGACAGCATCCCTCGCCCGGAACGGCACCGGGCAGCCCCGGACGCATGACCCACCTCCGACGTGCCCTCCTCGCCAGCTGCCGGGTCTACTGGCTTCAGGCGCTCCCCCTCGACACGCTCGACCGACAGCGGCACTTCCCCACGGCGGCTCAAGCACAGGACGCCCTCCGCCTGGACTCGGGCGAGCACACCCTGCGGCGCTGTCACCCGGACACCATGCGCCGCCTCGCCAGGGCGCACAACCACCGGGTCAACGCATGGCTCGCCCGTCACCCCGCCCCCCGGCGTACACTGGAGGCCTGATGCGCGAACCGTACCAGCCCACTCTGGAGGAAGTCCTGAAAGCGGCGGCCAGCAGCTTGCGGCTCGAAGGCTTCGACACCAGCCCCGAGCGCCTGGCGTGCCTGATCGCCGAGGAGCAACCGTCGCCCGAGGATCTTCATGGGACATCTGAGCAGCGACGGTCGGCCCTTCACTCCCGCTGAGCTGAGTGCGCTCGAACGCGCCGCCGTTCACCTCAGCCTCGCCAGCCTTCCCGTTCCACCCCTTGCCCTCGACGTGCCACTGCTCCAACGGTGGCACGTTCTTTTGAGTGCCGGCCTTCCGCAACTCCGTCCCGGCCAACTCCGACACACCGACATCACCTTCGGGTCGTTTTTCGGCACCGCGCCCGCCCTCATCCCCACCCATCTCCAGACGCTGATCCAGGTCCATCAGGTGCAATGGACCGACCTCACCCTGGGCAGCACGGACGACGAGGTGCTCGAACACGCGACCTGGGTGCATGCCGAACTCCTGCGCATTCACCCCTTCTGGGATGGCAACGGCCGTCTCGCCCGGCACCTGCAGCAGTGGCTGTGCTGGCAGGGAGGACTCCCCGCGCCGCACTACCAGCACCGCCCCTCCTACCTCGCTGGGCTCAACCGCTATCACCACACCCGCGACCTGACCCTACTCATGGACGTCACCCGACAAGCACTCGCCTCCACTTCCTGACGGGACACCCAGTGCGGTGTCCCTTTTTTTTATGGCCAGGAAGAACCGCAGCCCTCGCCCGGAACAGCGCCGGGCAGTCCCGGAGGTATGAGCGATCATCGTTGCCTCTCCTGCGGAACCCGCACCAGCTACCCGGAACTGTGCGAACGTTGCCTTGAAATTCAGGAACGCCGTGCACGCGCCACGGCTCAAGATCAGGCGGCCAGGCAGCGCGTGATCTTCCTCCCCCTCTCGCCCCTCTACCTCCTCTGGATCGCCCGCCGTCCTCTGGGCTGGGTCCTCGCTGCACTCTTCGCGCTGCTCTTCGTGCACCTCAGCCGCGAGACCGGGCACCTCTCCCACTACAACTTCCACTTCGATACCCGGCCCATGTGGGCCCTGGTGGTCGCCCTCGTGATCACCACGAACGTGTGGGTCCACCGACAGGCGAAGGTCCTGCTCCGTCTCCCGAGGCGTGACCCGATCGACGGAATGCGCGTATGGCGATTCGTCACCTGGACCCTGCTCGTCTTGTTGGTCTGGTCGGGGGCCGCCCTGTGGGGCAGCTTCGAGATGCCCCTCCGGTAAGCCGGCGTCCGGGTCATGCCCCCTCGCCCCGGAAGGGCACCGGGGCAGACCTGGGGGCATGCAACGCTTCCTCCTTCTCGTTCTGGGTACGCTCCTTTCCGCATGTGGAGCCCACAGCACCACCACTCCGCCTGTCCAGGCAGAGCTTCTTCTGCGGAATGTCTCCGGCATCCTTCTTCAGGTGGAGATCGAGGAAACCTCAGAACGGATGGCCGCCAGTCTGCCCATGAAGGCGGATGAAGAGTTGCGCTTGCCTCTCAAGACCGCCACCTGTATCCGCGTCTCCGGAACCGCGGGTGTGCAGTTGACTGCCGGCGCGAGTGCAGAGGTGGTCCTCACGACGCAAGGGCCGCGCGCGATGAACTTCCCCAGTTGCTAGACCCCGAGGCACATTGACGGGACTGCTCGACATGTTGTCCCCACTCTTTCCCCGCGCGTGTGTTGCAGGAGCGTCCTGCGACACACGCCCTTTTTTTTCTCACGCCCCGACCTGAAGCGACGGGACCTGACCGCTCGCCCTGTGCACCTGCACCGAACGTCCGGTGACTGGCTCGGGCCAGGGTCGGACCTGCGCGCGATCCAGGCGACGGCTGGATTTGACGACGTGACCTGGCCTGCGGCTTTCCCTCCCCCACCCGAGTCCGAGTGGGGAAGCCCAAGCGTATGAAGCACAACAACGTCAACACCGGTAAGCGCATCCACCACAACGACAAGCCCAAGAGCCCCAGGCGTCAACCCACCCGCGCCGAAAAGCACGACCGCAAGTACCGCACCTGGAGCCGCCAGTGAACCTCGACCTCGATCCCACGCCGATCGTGGTCGACGCCCCCATCGTCGGTGGGGCCGTCCTCAAAGACCTCCTCATGGTGTCCGACCTCCTCGACCAGCACCGCCCCAACCTCCTGCGCCACCTCATGGTCGATCTCGTCCTCATGGGCCCGGTCACCACCGACGACGTGATGGACCTGGGCCTGCACCTGATCCAGGATGCGCGCGACATCGTCAGTACCCCCCTCACCGCCCTGATCCGTCAGCTGCGCAACGGCATCAGCCGCCTGGCCACGCATCCCACCCACGTCCTCAGCGGCTGACCTGCTCATCCCCGTCCACTCCCTGTATCCCTCGCCCGGGAAAGCGCCGGGCAACCCCACAGCATCTCAAACGCTCAGGACCAGAACGGCCTGACGATCCCCAGGAGTCCCCATGAACAAGTTCTTCGTCATCGCAGCCCTCGGCACTATCCCCGAACTCCGCTACACCCCCTCCGGCACCGCTGTCCTCGACCTGCTCCTCGCGGGCGAACGTCACATCGTGGGTCACGACGGTCAGGAACGCCGCCTCCCCTTCTACATCCGGGCCGAAGCGATGGGCAAGATCGCCGAGAACCTCAACGAGCGCAACTACCA
Organism: Deinococcus gobiensis I-0; assembly: GCF_000252445.1. Classification (GTDB taxonomy): domain Bacteria; phylum Deinococcota; class Deinococci; order Deinococcales; family Deinococcaceae; genus Deinococcus; species Deinococcus gobiensis. Next base: position 97,817 of record NC_017771.1, read on the forward strand.
GCAGGGCGACGTGCTGCTGATCGACGGCACCGCCGAGTACGCGGAATGGAACGACCGCAACATCGAAAATGCGAAGGCCACGACCGTCCGCCTCAAGCCCATCGGTACGGTGCGCAAGCTCGAAGGCGCGTTCCAGGTCACCCAGGACAACGGCAACAACACCCGACTGATGGGCGGGGTCAACCGCGTGGAGTTGGTGGGCAACCTGGCCGCCGACGTGGAGGTAAATGACACCCCCAATGGCTCGGTCGCCACCCTGCGCCTGGCGGTCAACGAGAAGTACAAGACCCGTGAGGGCCAGATGGTGGAGAAGACGCACTGGTTCCGGGTGTCGGTCTGGCGTGAACAGGCCGAAGCGATGCGCGGGGTCAAGAAGGGCACGGCCGTGTACGTCCAGGGTGCGCTGAGCGACGACGACTGGAAGGACGACCAGGGCCGTGATCGCCGGAGCAAGATCATCGAAGCGGAGTCGGTGGCCGTGGTTGCTCCCTTCAGCGGTTCGGCGCGGCCCCAGAGTCAGCCCGCGCGTGCGCCCACCCGGTCGGCGCAGAACGGTCCGGCGCGTCCCACCCAGCAGCAGCGCGCGCCGTCGCCCCAGGGGGTAACCGGCCCGGACCTGCCGCCCGAAGAACAAGACCTGCCGTTCTGAACGATCCCGAGGGGAGCATTGCCGCAGTGGCGATGCTCCCCTTTCTTCGTGGGCCCTTCCGGGACCCCCTCGCCCGGAAGGGCACCGGGCAACCCCGGAGGCATGAAGATCCTCCCGACCCTGACCGCGTTCGTCCTCCTCCTTCTCCTGGCGGCCACCGCGGCCTGGGCGCTGACGCCAAGTGGCGTGAAGGTCGCTGGCGAGGTCTACGCCTACGACGCCTTGGTGCCGGAGCGGACGCTCGTCGCGCTTCCGTCCGGCGACCTCACCCTCAGCCTGTGCCCCGCTGCCGAGATCCAGCGGCTCAACCGCCTGACCGTCGGGCGCTGCCTCGTCCCCCCCGCGACCATCGGGGACGGTACCGCGCTCGTCAAGTCGGTGCGGCCCGCCTACCGCGCGCAGGTACAGGCGGCCATGACCAGATCCATGACCTACAGCGCGGTCGACCTTCGGGATGGCCTGGTCGTGCAGTGATACACCCTTGCCCGGCACAGCGCCGGGCATGTCCCGGAACATCTCCCAGTCAAGAGGTGTGACCATGAAGTAGAGCAACGAGCCTTTCCGGCGGGATGGGGGAGGAGGACCGGCGCGCGAGCGTACGGACCTCCTCCCCCTTTTTTTCTCGGCTCCAGTCAGCATTCCCGGAAGGATCCCTCGCCGCTGCGCGGCAACCCAGGAAGCATGAACGGCAAACCGACAGTCGACGGCACCAGCACCAATGGCATGATCAGCGGCTGCGTCATCCGGGTCGAAGACAAGACCGGACCCCAGGCGAAGGCCGCCGGCAAGCTCCAGGTGATCGTGACCATCGCCGGTGAAACCCTGCGGAACGGCAATCCCCTGATCTTCTTCGAGCAGGTGCGCCTCCAGGGCAAGGTCGCCCAGAATGCCCTGACCCTCCAGCGAGGTGAGTGCGTCCTCTTCGATCAGGCCCATCTTGAACAACTGACCTGGGACGATGCCCAGACGGGTGATGCCCGCGCCATGCTCGTCATTCGCGCGACCGCCTTCACCCGCATCAAGAAAAACAGCACCCGCCTCAAGGGCAATGACCTGATCATGGAACACGCCACGAACGCCTTCACCCTGAACGTGCGTCTCGCCAAAAAGCCCATCTCCCGCCAGACCAAAGCCGGCCAGGTCACCGAAGCGACCATCGTCGCCAACCTCTGGCAGAGCGCAGACCCGGACGACGACACCAAGCGCCCGCACTACTTCAAGGTCGAGGCCTGGCGGGATCTCGGCCTGCCCTTCGAGGATGCCTGGGTGGGCAGCCGCCTGATCTGCGAAGTCCTGATCAAGACCGATACCCGCGAGATCTGTGGCGAGAAGCGCTACTTCACCGATCTCGAAGCCCGCACGATCTCGGTGTTCGCCTGATGCGGTCCTTCCTCGACCGACTGTTCGGCCGCCCCCCCACGCTTCGACCCTTCGCGCCTTTCCAGGTCGAGCAACTGCTTCCCGGCGAGGACCGACCCAGCGCCGTCCTCACCTTCCATCCCACCGCGGGGTACACCGTCCACCGCACGCGCTGGCCCCAGCGTGCCAAGCGCAGCAGCGGCGAACCCTTGCCCCACCACACCGGTCTGGCAGCGGACACAGCGTTCATGGTCTTCGCCGAGCTTGGTGCAACGCCAGTGGCGGTCACCGCCGCCCGGCTCGGTCGCACGGCCCAGATCCTGACCGTGCTCCCCCCGCAGTTCCAACTCGGCACCTGCACCGGCATCGTCACCCTCACCCCGGACCACTACCCGAACGCAGGAAGCTTTCTTCAGGACGTTGCCCGTCTGGAGCGCACGTGTCCCGCGAACTTCCCGTTCCTTCTGTTGGGCAAGTCCGGCGAGCACAACGTGCCCTGGGAGCGTGCCTTCGAGCACCTGCCCTGGGGACCTGCCACCGTCCAGGCCTTACAGCGGCTCAACCAGCGCCCCCGCGAGGCCTGAGCCAACCAGAACCCCCTCCACCCTGGAAGGACGGGCACTGCGCACAGGCCCGGAAAGGAGACCCTCGCCCGGGCACAGCACCGGGCAACCCCCGCCCTATGACCAACCTCCACCGCATCCTCTCCCTCCTCCAGCGCCTGCACCAGGTCCTCGCCCTCTTCTGCACCCCCGCCTTCCACGTCGAGCAGCTGCTCACGGGCGAAGACCGGCGCACCCTGCATCTGGTCTTCTGCCCCGCCGAGGGCTTCTCGGTCTACGCGACCTACTGGCCCGAAGACGAAGGCGACCCGGCGGTGGACACCGACACGTACGCAACGCCCCGCAGCCTGCGCGGGGCGCTCGACCACTTCCGCCGGATGGGCGCGGGCGAGGCCGCGTGGCAGCGCGCCCAGGCGTGCCGGAGTGGGCAGTTTCTCGCCAACCACTCCGCCGTCCTGCTCGTGGCCACGTCGTATGGCGAGAAGGCCCGCGACCTGCACGGCTACTCCAACATGCAGGCCTTCCTCGCCGCGTTCACTCGTCTCGACGAGCAGCGCGAGCCGGGGCAGCCCCGCAGTCTCATCGGGTACTCCGGCAGCCACGAGGTCGCCTGGCAGGCCGTGTTCGACAACGTTCCCTGGGGCCCGGTCGCCCGCCGACAGGTCCACGCGCTCACCGGCCTCTGAACCGTCCACACCGCCGCTCACACCGCCAGGGGATGCCCACCACTCGGGGTATCCCCCTTTTTTGTCCGGGACCGTTCGGGGCAACCCTCGCCCGGAACGGCACCGGGCATCCCCAGAAGCATGAACGCGCTCCAGAACGGGCCGACCAACCAGAACCCCCCCCACGCTGAACGTATGCCCCACAGCGTCACGCTCCCCGGCGACATCGAGGTCTGTCCCTTCACCCCCACCGAATTCTTCAAAAAGGAGTACCGCCTCAGCCGAGTGGATGAGGACGGTCACCTCTACCTGGCGCTCCTGAAGAAAGGCGAGCGCCGGGTGGTCCGAGGGAACCGGCTGCTGGCTCTGGAGGATGCCCACTACGCCCTCCGGACCGGCTGGTCCCTGCACATGATCCGCCTGCACGTGGGCGACCACTGCGACTACCTGGTCTGCGACGTCGAGCCCATTCTGTTCGAAGGCGATGCCGAACGTCTCAGTGAGCAGCTGCGGCTGGCGGATGAAGAAGGCACCTACCAGGACGCCATCGCCCCTTTCCTGGCCGGCCTGGGCCGGTCGCTCGAAGCCTACTTCGGAGGAGAGTGACATGCAGGACCTCGACACACCCACGCTCCTCTCCGGCACGTTCGCGACCGCCGTCGACGCGACCGGCCAGGCCTGGCCTGTGACCTACCAGACGCTCACCAATGGCGGTTCTGGGAATGGCGTCCTGGTGTGCGCGGACCTGGGCCGTGGGACCCACCTCCCCCGCATTCTCACGCTGGGTCCTGTTCACTGGGAACAGGCCAGCGGCGGCCCTGCTCTCGGCTACTGGCAATTCCACGTCGAGAGCTTCACCCGCTACAGCCCACTCCTGCGCGGCCACCCGATTCCGGGGAGTGGCGGTCAGCGCGAGGCGATCGAACTGCGTGTGCCCCTGGACGCCCTCCAACCCCTGGAGTAGGACCCCTCGCCCGGCAGGGCGCCGGGCACTTCCTGAGGCATGAGTTCACCACTCTCTACGTGCGTCACATGCAACGCCACGCTCGACGAGACGGGCGAGTGCGGAGATTGCCTCGAAACCGGCGACTGCACCGACCTCGAAGCGCATCTGGACGCCCTACTCCACCCATCACCTTCCCCTCTCATGCCCAGAGGAGACTGAACATGCCCACCTGGATTCGCCAGCCCAGTCGCAAGATCGTGCAGGGCCGCACCGAGTACGATCCTGGAGCTATCAAGTGCAGCTGCGGGCGCAAGGTCGAACTCACGCAGAACTGGCAGGGCACGGCTTGCTCCTGCGGCAACGAGTACGGCAGCGGAGGCGAACTCTTCCGCGCCAACTGGCGTGAATTCTGCCTGGAAACCGGCGAGATCACCGAAGATGACCTCCTGCGCCCCTGATCCCCATCTGCCCCAGGTGGCGGCGTACATCATCCAGGTCCACCGCGAAGCCACAGGCCAGTCTTTGCCCCCCGAGACGGCCCGCACTTACGGGGCGGACCTGTTGATGCGCCTCACTGTGCTGTGCAGGACCGTCCAGCAGCGGTCGGGCACGCCGATCACGCTCATGGACCGGCCAGGTGCCCTCCCTGAACTTCTGGCGGGCGAACCCGCACCGGGAGCGCACACGACCACCCCCCTGGACCATCTCATCCGGAATCTGCTCCTGCAGGAGGTGGATGCACCTCCCGTAGGGCTCACCCGGCGGTGGCGGGGCTTCCTGGCGGGTCTGGGGAAGCGGGACAGCGGTGACCTGATCGAGGACAGCGGCCTCACCGAATTCCTGCTCATGCAGGTGTGGTTTCTGGTGCAGACATTCGCGTTTCTCCAGCAGGGTCTGGAGATGGTGGCCGCCCAGCGCGCAGCAGCTCAAGCGGTGGCCGAGGCCTTCGACGTGACCATCGTCACCCAGGGCCACAGTCATCAGCGCACGCCTACGCCCTGCTCCCGCTCTCCCTTGAACTAAAGCCCAGCCTGGTCGCATCTCTGCCCCCGCCCCGCCTTGGGCGTGGGTAGAGTGCACCATGCCCCGAGCCACCGTCCATCACCAGCCCTTCCTCGGAGGCCTTGTCATGCCCACCCAACTCCAGACCATGCACCTCGCCGACCAAGCCCTGCGCAGCACCGCCACCGCCGAGCCCCTCGAAGAGCACTACGACGCCGAGACCGGGGAATACCGCCGGCAGGCGTATGGGATCGTTCAGAACCTCATCGGTGAGGTCATCGAGACCTCCTACCGCGACCAGAAGACCCCGGAAGCCGCTCGGGCGAACACCATCCAGTGGTTACGTGACATGGCGGCTGAGCTGCAGACCGTCGCGGACGCCCTCGACCGCACACCCTGAATCTCACCCGTCCAGGCCCATCCCACTTGGGGTGGGCCTGTTTGCCTGCCCTCGCCCGGTAGGGCACCGGGCAGTCCCCAAGGCATGACCCGCCTGTTGTTGACCCTGCTGGCCCTCCTGACCAGCTGCGCCCCAGCGCTCCCTGTGTTCGTCACGGCCCGGAGTACCTCGACCTCCCCCAGGATCGTGTACGCCGTCGTGCCTCAGGGCATCTTGCCGCCGGGAATGACCGGGGCGAGTCGGACGTTCGGCGGCGTGTGCTTCGTGCAGATCCAGGCAGGCAGCGAGAACGCCTTGACGATCGCGCACGAGGTTGGGCACTGCCTGGACGGCGGCCGCAGTCAGGCGTTCGGCGAGGCGGGTTGCGTCATCCGGCCCTACGCGTGCGAGTCGGCGGAAGGCTTTGCGGACACCTATGCCCTGCTCTACCTGGAGCGCTACGGCCAGCGCCTCGACGTCTTGGGGTGGCCCGGCGCAGGTGAGACGACCGACCCCCTACCCTATCCGGACGAAGTGACGCCCGAGCGGCTCACCACGCTGCTCGCCCGGCTCGGCACCCGGCGTTGAGGCCGGCAGGCGTGGGGCGGGACCGGGGGCGGCGAGAGCTGGCCTCCGGTGCCTCGCGCCCTGCGGGCGCGGGCGCGGCCCCCCTGCGGGCCGCACCCCCTCCACGCCAGACCCGCACCGTGCGCCAGTGGGGCGGTCCCCCGCGGTCCGCAAGCGGCCCGCTGCCTGACCTTCAGACTCCTATCAGCACCTGCCGCCCCCCTTCCCCTACACTTCAGACACGACGAGGAGGATGTATGAGCCCATTCGATTTCAAAGCCTACGTGCAGCAGGGCACCTTCGATCAGAAGGCCCGGCAAGGCGTCAGACAGGCGACCATCCACGCTGAACAGCACGGCCTTCCTGTCGACGGCTATACCAACACGGGGCACGCTCATCCCACCCAGCAGGCCGTCTCTCCTGAACATCCGGCCAAACCACAAAAAAGCGCATGACGAGCACGGACACCACTGGGGCTGAACAGCCCCAGCTTTTTATGTTCGCTGGCCCCAACGGGTCAGGGAAATCCACCATCACGACCCCCATGCTGGCCGATCTCCCTGGGGAGTACATCAACGCCGACGACATCGCCCGCGCCTGGAGGGACGAGATTCCAGATCCCCTGGAGCGCAATCGTCAGGCCGCGCGTCTGGCCGATCGGCAACGGCAGCTCGCCTTACGCGAGGGTCGGTCCCTGGTCTTCGAGACCGTCATGAGTACGCCGGAAAAAGTCGCCCTGCTCACCCAGGCCAAGGCCCTTGGCTATCAGACCACGTTGATCTTCGTCACCACCTCCGATGCGACCTTCAACGTCCGCCGCGTCCAGCAACGGGTCATCCTTGGGGGCCACGATGTCGAACCGGACACAATTCGGCGACGGTACGAAGGCGCGATGACGCTGCTCGCCGCCGCCGTCGAACATGCCGACCAGGCCGTCGTCATCGACAACTCTGGGACGGAACCACAGCGGGTGGCTCAGAAGTTCGACGAGCAGCTTGAACTTCTCGCGCCCATCCCCGCCTGGGTCACGCAGCGACTGGATCAGCCATGGGCTGCCCGGCAGGCCTCGCGACGAACGCTTCGGGAGCTTGCCGGCACCCCTCGCTTCCACACCGCAGATGCGCGGGAGGGCCAACAGTATTCCGGCGTCCTTGTGGGGCGTACGGCGTGGCATCTGCTGCAACGCACGGCGCAAGGCCTCGTCCTTCATGACCTCAGTCTGTGCCTTGTGCCTCCTGTTGAGGAGGGGGAGCCGCTGACCCTGCGGTATCACTACGAGCGCGGGAAGCTCAGTCGTACCCCTTGAGGTCCCTGAACGGGGAGGCTGGCCTCATCGCTGGCTCCCAGTCCCCTCGCCCGGAACGGCACCGGACAGTCCCCAAAGCATGCTGCCCCTCGACCCGCGCCCCAACTTCCCCGTGCTCGGCCGCATCACCTACACCCACGAACTGCCGGCAGATCGGCGGCCCCCCAGCCGCTATGGTGGCGCCGTGCCCCCCCGGATCGGCCGGATTCGTTTGGCGAATGTCAAGACCCTCCAGCTGGAGGCCGGCGAGCAGGCCATCTACATCGGCCGGGGCCGGGCGCCGAACGGCATGGAGCACGCGCACCTGGGCAACCCCTTCCGGGTGAGCGACGGGTACGCCCAGGGCGAGGCGGCGGCCGCTTATCTGGACCACCTGCGCCGCCAGGTCAGAGCCCACGGGCCGGAACGGGCGACCATCCTCGAGCTCGCCCGGCGCCTCGCAGCTGGGGACCAGCTCGTGATCTGTTGTTTCTGCTCCCCCGGCCCCTGCCACGGCGAACACGTCCTGGCCGCGATTCAAGGCTACGCCAGGCAACGCGGCTGGACGGGACGCTGACCGATCGGGGGTCAGCGCGACCTGCTGCAAGGCAAAAAGAATCCGGAAGGAGTCAGGATTCGAGTGGCCCCGGAGGGAGTGGGGCCGGGGTCGGTGCGAGGCTCTCACTGCCCCGGACAACCAGAACCGCCCACACCATAGAAGAGGTATGACCCCCTCCTTCTTCCGGCCCTTTTGTCTCCTCCTCACCCTCGGCACGGCCGGCGCCAGTTCTGGGACTGACTTCGCCCGCCAGGTCCTGGACACCCCCGAAGTCCAGCTCGCCCGCACGCTCGGCCTGAACTCGCTCACCCCCAACGGCACTGCCCTCACCGGCACCCGTACGGGCGTTGCTACTCAAGCCACTGCACCGCTCACCCTCCAACGCGTGCAACAGCAGTTGAAGACCGCCGGGTTTCCCAACACCGCCAGCCTCCAGAGCCTGAACGTCATCACCGTGCCCTACACCGCCCAGCAGATCGCCACCTACGCCGGCCGGGCCGTCGACCTTCTCGACGATCAGCGCTGGACCTACACCATCCACGCGGACTTCCAGCGTGCTCAGGTCGTCGTCAACCTCGACAAGACCCACCACGCCGCCCTGCGCGCCCTGCTCGGCGACCGCATCCCTGAAGCCGCCCTCCGACTCGGCCAGGCCCCCCAGCTCCGGCCCGTCTCCGGAGACGGCAGCGCCACCACCAGCCAGTACATCCAGGACCGCAACCGTCCTTACGGCGCCGGGGCCCGCATCATCTCCGGCAGCCTCGAGTGCTCCGCGGGCTGGTTCGGCCGCAATCCACAGGGCGAGATCATGCTCGTGACGGCCGCCCACTGTGTCGACCCCCGCAAGACCACCCAGTTCTTCCAGACTCAGGACTTCATCGGGACCACGAGCACCACGCACCGTCGGGGCATCGACGCCATCGCCATCCGGTTAAACAACCTGAATTACAACCCCAACGTCCTGTACGCGGACGACTGGAACGGGCGCATCCTCAAGCGTCTCCCCCAGAACGGCCCGGCCAACAGCTTTACGGGCGCCCAGAAGATCACGCTCGCTGGGGCCACGAGTTACCGGCGGGAGTGGCAGTGGTTCTCGCACTTCAACCGCATCGCCGTCCAGCGCCAGGTGGTCGAGACCCCCTCCGGCTTCACGGTCGACGCGACCGAATATTGCATCGTGGCGTCCTACGCCCAGGCGGGCAGCCCGAACCAGGTCAACCGCCAGCCCCAGGGTGGGGATAGCGGCGGCATCCTCCTGAACGAACGCAACGAGGTCCTCGGGCACATCAGCGTCGTGGGCACCTTCGACCCCTCCCTGCCGACCAGCGCCTGGGAAAAAGCCTATTGCTTTGTGCCGTGGACAGACGCTCAACAGCAGACCGGGCTCTTCCCCCTCAACAGCCCTGGCAACTGAACTGAACGCCCTGAACCGCCCCCCTTCCACCCTTCTTTTCTCCCAGGAGTCCACCATGCGCCAGTCCCTGTCCCTCTGCCTGATCACCACCCTCCTCCTCAGCGCTTGCAGCCAGCAGCAGCAGTCCCCCGCCCGCACTTCCCACGCCGCTACTCCCGCCGAGATCGCCCAGCAGCTCCAGGCCTACGCCGACACCTCCGCGGCCCTGGTCGCCGGCGTGCAGGCCGCCCTTCAGCCCGGCACCACCAGCCAGAGCCTCAAGGCCCTCGACCTCAGTAGCAACAACCGCGCCAAGCTCGAAAGTCTCCGTCAGCAGGCCCTCGAGCGCTTCCCCAACCTCATCGACCAGCCGGCCTGGCTCGCCGAGAGTAGCCAGCTTATCGGCCTGAACGAAGCGGGCAGCGTCACGAGCAACCTCGACGGCCTGTTCGTCATCGCCACGGTCGCGCAGGACGACCCGCAGAAGACCGCCTGGGTGGCGACCGTCACCGTGGACGTGACCGGCCAGCAGATCGAGAACATCCGCCTGAACACCACCCTCAGTGGCGGGTACTTCCCTCCGGCTTACCGGTATGTCGGCGAGGACGGCAAGCTGCCGTACATCCGCCGCACCTATGCGCCTGCAGGCGGGCCGAGCACGATGCCCGTCGAGACGGTCAGCGCGATGAGCGTGCCGAGTGAGGAAGCGTCCCAGGTCATCGTCTACAGCCAGGCCGGTGAACGTCTCCGCTAACCGGCGCACCCTTGGAGCCTGGGGGCTGGGGGTGGTCATCGCCCTGCTGGCCTTCAGCCCCTGGCCTCTCTTGTGCGTGCTGCCCCTGCTCGCCGCCCCAGGGTTGCTCCGGGGCCTTTCACCCCTCCAGAGCACTCTGGCGTTGACGGGCCTGCACGCGCCCCTGATGGTCGGGGTGTACGCGACCGCCCTTCCCCTGCTCCCCGCAGGCCTGCTGGGGATCGGACTCGTGATCATCGCCCCGGTGGTCCTGCACCTCCTGTTCGCCTTCCCGATCGCATGGCTCCTGCAGGGCAGCCGGAATCCCTGGCGGTGGGCACTCGCCGCGATCACCCTCGACCAGCTGCTCATGCTGCCCGTCCTCGGGCTCCTGGGGGACCCAGCCACACCGAGCGTCTTCATGACGGCCCCCATGTGGCTCCTCGGGCCGGGAACTGGAACGATGCTCCTGCTCCTTGCCGGTGCAGCCCTTGTGACGGCCCCCCGCTGGGCCCTCCTGCCCCTGGCCGTCCTGGGACTGGCTTGGAGTTGGAGACCAGGTCCGTCCGCCCCTCCGATTCTGGTGGCCGCTGCCCAACGGGGCGATACACGGGTCCGGGAGATCAGCGACGTGCCGCCCACACTCGCGCGGTCCGAGGAAGCCCAGTGGTTCCCCCTTCTCCAAGGTGTCGACGCAGCCCTCGTCGTTCTCCCGGAAAACGCGACGGCCGTCCGGCAAACCCTCGCTCAGGTACGCCGGCCCTTCCCGCCAAACGTTCTCTACGGTGGCGTCTCCTACACCGCGCTCGCCGCCCACAACAGTGTCCTCGCGGGTGGCCGAGTCCTGCGCAGCAAACGGGAGCTGGTCCCCCTCACCGAGCGCCCCTGGTTGACCGCCGACCAGAACCCACTTCGCCCGGTGCAGCTCGCCGGACACCAGTTGGGCGTCCTGATCTGTGTCGAAGGCCTGTTCGCCCCTGCCGCCGCTCGACTCGCCCGGCAAGGCGCGGAGATCCTCGTCGTTCCCGCCTCCACCAAGGCCTTCCACGCCGCGCGCTTTCAGGACATCGCGGCACGTGCGGCTGCCAGCAGTGCCGGACTGCCCCTCATTCTCGCCTCTGAGGCCGGGGGCAGCGTCATCGTCGATCCGCACGGCCACGTCCTGAGCCGGGCCGCCTGGGGACAGCCGCAAGTCATCCGCGCGCCGATCTCCCCTGGCCGTCCCACCCTCTATGCCTGGACCGCACCCGCCTGGCCGGTCGTCCTGTCCATCCTCCTGCTCGTTCTCGCACGGCCACACCTTTCTGGAAGAAGTCAGCGCTCGAGGGCCCCTGGAAACAGCGCCGCCCGGAACAGTGCGAGGTCCGCCCTGCCGGGTGGACAACCAGAACCGGCCGCACGCTGAGGACATGACCCCCCACGTCATCACCCTCCCCGCTCACGCGGGACTGGACCCACCCCATGACCCTCTTCCTTCCCCCTCCCCCCCACCTGCCGCAGGACAGTGCGGATCCCACCGAATTCTGGACCCGCCTCGCCGAACGCACCACCCAGTTCCCCTTTCTCGGCTCTCGGCTCTTGCCCCATGACCAGACCCGCCTCGGCTTGACCCCGGAGAGATTCGCGCGGCTGCGCCTGTGTCTGATCCCCCGGACGAAGGACGAGCGCCACGCCCTCGAGCAGCACTTCCACCTGCCTCCCGACAGTCTTCAGGAGAAAGGAAATTGACCCATGACCCTCACGGCCACCCTCATCGATTCCTCCGCCCACCTCGACCTCATCCGGCGCACGCCCCGCCGGCTCCTCTGGGGCGTCTTCGCCGCCTACGGCCTCACCGCCCTGATCACGGCCCTCGTGCAGTCCGGGGGACTGGCCCCGAACCTCCGCATCGGCCTGCTCACCCTCTCGACGCTCTCCGGTCTGCTCGCGGGGGCGCTGGTGCTGGGTCTTTATCCCCTGGTGTTCACTTTCCTGAGCCGCAAGCTCGGCGGGGTCGGCGAGGAGAGCGACGTGCCCCAGATCCGCAGCGTCACGGCCCTGGCCATGATCCCCACGCTCATCACCACCCTGCTGGCGGCCGTGAACGGCTTCGGCCCCATCACGCTGCTGGGCGGTCTGCTGAGCACGGTGGTCTTCATCTACGCCCTGAGTCTGGCCAACGGGACGGACATGCTTGCGGCCATGAAGCACACCTTCCTGATCTGGGGCGTGCTGCTGGGCCTGCTCGTCCTGCTGAACATCGTTATCAAGGCGGGCAGCTGACCCGCGAACGACCCCCTACCCCCCTAGATAGAACTGGGCTCTCTGTTCTATCTAGGGGGTCCTTGCCCCCGAGGTCCAACCATGGTTCCTACGCCCACCACCGATCTGCCGACGCTGCAGCGTCAGGGGTCGAAGATCCAGACCGAACGCCAGGCGCAACTGCGCCAGCATCTGATCACCCTGACGACCCATGCCCTACTGGAGTACGAGCAACAGACGGGCCGCGCGGGCGCGACGGGACAGGCGGTGCAGTACCGCCGATACAACGAGGAAACGCCTCGCCGTCTTCTCGATCCGCGTTTGGAGGTCCTGATCGAGGATGCCACGGGGCTCCACCTCATCGCTGAAGTCCCTTTTGGGGACCTGCGCTCCCCGACCTTCCTTGACCCGGTCACCCGCGAGGAGCTCTACCTCAGCGACCCAGAGACCATAAGCCTGCACGCGCTCAAGGGCAAGCAGGGCTTCCACCTCAAAGGGGTCGCCCAGACGCAACTCGTGTACGGCCCGCGGTTCGGGCTCAGCGATCGGGTCGCGCGCGCACTTCAGAGCCGACAGGTGTGGCTTGCCCCGGGGCTGCTTGTCATGCTGTTGACCATAAGTAATGCCCTGACCTTCTCGGGGACGGTGCTGGGGCAACACGTCCTGCTCGTGTGCACCACGTTCCTGAGCGTGGTCGTGCCACCCCTGATGTTCTGGTGGGGCTTTCGGCCCCAGCGCCAGCAGCTCAAGGGCTTCAGCCGTACTCTCCTGAGACGGTTCCAGGGGCAACCCACGCCGACTCTGCCCGCCCTCGTGAACCGGCAACTCCTGGGGGGGGTCGTGTTCCTTGCCCTGATCCTCTCGGGCTCACACCACCTGCTTGCGGGGAGTCTCGTGCAGGCCCTCAGCCTCTTCGTGACCTGGCTGCTCATCCGCTTCTTCCACCTGCAGGCCGAACAGCAGGGTCGAGGCCTCGCCGAGGACCTTCAGCTTCTTCCAATGGTCACGCCGGAATCTTCCGCCCTGTACCCACTGAGTCTGACGATGGAAGAGCGTCTGGAGTTGCTCCCGAAAATTGCCCAACTCCAAACCCGGGCAGAAGAAGCCCAGGAACAAGTGGGCACCTCCGGTCTGGGCGAGCCGCAGTACCGCGCCCTGAGTGCCGTGCAGCGGGACTGGCCAGAATCGGTCAACCTGATAGCGACCCTCCCACCGCAATACCAGGCTGAGGAAGCGGCAAAACACCTCGACCTGCTCCTCGACATCACCCCGCCGCCGGCCGCCAATCCCGCTGGCTTGGACCCAGCATTGGCGGCCCACCTCACGTACTTGCAGGAGCTCAGTCGGAACCGGTCGCACCGCTCGCAGAAGTCATCGCGAACAGCACCTTGACGGCCGAAGAGCGCCCTACCAGCCTCCTGCGTACCGAGCCGTCACAAGCGCAGGCCCAAATTGCCGAACTCGAAGCCCAGTTGGGGCTGCTCTCCCTGACCTGAACAGCACGAAGAGCTTCCGGAAGAAGGCCGCCTTCAGGGGTCCAGGAAGAACAGCCGGCCGGAAACGGTGTGAGGGCTTGCCTCCCGGCGGGTCATTCCGTCTCGGCCCACCAGAACCGAGGGGATCATTGAAGCATGTTGGAACTCGCCAATCTGATGCAACCCCTGGCCGTGTTACAGGACGCCCACCCCGAGCATCGAGCCGCCCTGCTGCCGGCCGTCCTCGCGTCCGCCTTCGCCCTGGACACGGCGGCTCCACTCCTAACTGCTGGTCATGAGGACCCGCTCTGGCCCCTGCTCCTCAAGCTCTGGACCCCGGAGACCCATCAAGCCCGGCGGCGTGGCCGCCGCCCTGCGCCACGCCGGACCTCCCCCCATCCCTTTCCCCTCCACTTCTCCCTGCATGTTCTAGGGATGAACAGCGTTGGCGTGGGGAGCCTCGTCGAACAGCACATCCTCTTCCTCGAGGTTCCCACCTTTCTCCTGGGAGAAGTCGTCGATCACCCGGACGACTTCACGGCCGACCCGGTGCTGGCCCTCTCCGCTGGAGCGTATCGGCGCCGGGACCTGCCGGTGCCGGACCTGCTGCGGGCCTATGAAGGCTTAGCTCATCTGGGCATCGACCAGGGCGCCGCGTCGTATCTGTGTGGGTCTGTCCCTGCCCCCGAGCTGCTTGAGCTGATCACCTGGGTGTACCGCAAACGCCACGTCCTGCGCAGCCCGGCCGCGGTGTTCTGGAGTCTGCTGAAGCAGCACGATCCGATCACCGACCGGCACTTCCGCACGGGCAGCAGGGCGGAGGAAGCCAGTGGGTATTCACCTTCAGTCGACACGCGCGCTCCGAGAAAAGAGGCTCTATGACTCCCATCACCGAAGTTGAAGGATTGGGTGATAAGCAGCCCAAGCCCGCTGGAACCTGGGGTTGGTACGGGGCCTATAACCCGGCGCATCATCGTCATGCGCCCTTAGTGCTGTTCAGCATCGGGGTGTGCCAATGTCTGCCTAAGGAGAGCAACGGCGTGAAGCGGGGCGCGTGTCGCACGCTTCACAGGGTGGGTCGGTGACGTACAAGTCGTCTAAGGGCAGTCCCAAGCATTCATCGACCCACAGGAAGTGGCCCAGGCCATCGACGCTTGTTCCAAGACGCCCTCACCGCTCTCGACGTCGCCAGACGCACTTGCGCTGAGTAGAGATGAGAAGGCTTTTGGGAAGCGGAAGTCGACGCTTCTCTTGAGAAACAGGTCATCAGACCTAGATGAATACCATCCACCCCACCTCTGTGACATTCAGATACTCCGGAGGTGTAAACACGGAGAGCAACAAGTCAAACTCTAAAAAACGCTCAGCTCGGTCAGTAGCTACATTGCGACGAACAGGTTCGTGAACCCTCATCGTGAGTCAGCAGCGAAGAGACAACGTCTTGTCAGGTCAACCCGTCACCGCCGGAACAGGCTCCGCAACAGGGTGAACACCACATAGAACGTGCAGAAGTAACCCGCAATGCCGGCGATCAGCGAGAGCCACCAGGGCCAGTTCAATCCCAACCAGACAGCCAGAAGGATAAAGCAGGCCAAGTAGCCCGCGACCAGCACAGCCCACCGGCGGGCCTTGTCGACAGGGGTCCAAGAATTCAGGTCCATTGTGATTCTCCTCCGCCTGCCCGCACAGACAAGCGTGATGCCACTGGATGAGTCCACCCAGATTCAGGCAAAGATGGGTCTTAAGGGTGGGGACTCTTCTCGATCGGGACGCCGACAGCATTTCCCCATTCAGTCCAGCTGCCGTCGTAATTTGTGACCTCCGGATAGCCGAGCAGCTGGGTGAGCACAAACCAGGTGTGACTGCTCCGTTCGGCGATTCGGCAATACGTCACGACTTGCTGCGATGGATGGATTCCAGCCGCCTCATATAACCGCTGTAGCTGCTCTGCGGGTTTAAACGTGCCATCGTACCGAACGGCCATCGCCCAGGGGACGTTGACCGCTCCTGGAATGTGTCCACCACGCAGCACGCCCTCCTGCGGGTAGTCAGGCATATGGGTCACCGTCCCGGCATATTCGTCCGGGCTACGGACATCCACCAGCGCCCCGGTCCCTTCGTGTACCAGGTGGAGACGTTGGCGGACCTCGTCTCTGTAGATACGCAGTCGCTCGTCGCGCTTCCCCACCGGGTAGGTGGTCGGTGTGACCTCCGGTGCTTCACGGCTCAGGTCGAAACCATCCGCAATGAGCTTCTGTCGGCCACCATTGACGAGTTTCAAGTGCTGGTGGCCGTTGTAGCGCAGAACCCAGAAGGCGTAAGTCGCCCACCAGTTGCTCTTATCACCGTACAGCACGACCGTCGTTTCAGGGGTGATCCCCAAACGACTCATCAGACTGGCGAAGGCTTCCGGAGCAATGAAGTCACGAATGACCGGGTGCCACAAGTCCCGCCGGCTATCGAGCCGCAGAGCGCCAGGAACATGGCCTGTGTCGTACAGCGCCCCGTCCTCACTGGCCTCCAGCACCCGGATATCCGGGTCCAGATGATGTTGAGTCAGCCACATCGTGTTCACGAGGACGTCGTGCGTGTAGGAGCGGGGAGATAGGCTCATTTCATCCTCTACTTTGTCAGTTCGCGCTGACGCCATGAAGATACTGAGGTGCGTCTCTTCTCTCAATAAAGCGGGCGTACGAACAGATATTGGAATTCCGGATAACTGAGCAAGATGCGGACTGAGCCAGCAACTTTCGGTCAAGCAGACTGCCCTGTCGTCATCGGATTTTCCGATAACCAGTGTCTTCGTGTCGGTATGCTGGGGCATGCGCTTGGACCCGGACTACCTGGTGACCTTCAGTGTGGTTGCTGAGTATGGCAATATCAGCCGCGCGGCCGAAGCACTTCGCCTCAGTCAACCCGCCGTCAGTGGCCAGCTCAAAACCCTACAGGACGTCGTGGGCGAGCGGCTCTACACCCGGACCGCCTACGGGGTCACCCTGACTGATGCGGGGCACGACCTCCTGCGGTACGCCCGGGTCATTGCCACCACACTTTCAGGGGCAGCTGAATATCTCGCGACCCGACAGGTCCACAGCCGGCCTTTGCGACTCGGCCTCTCCTGGACGCTCAGTACCTACGCAGTTCAGGTGGCCTCGTATGCCCACCGTGAAGGGCACCAAGTTCGCATCATCAGCGGACATTCCGCGAGCCTCATCGAGGCGCTCGCTTTGGATCAATTGGATGCCGCTTTGATCGTCCATCCGCGCACCTCCCTTCCTCCCGCGTTCAGTGTCCACCCATTCAGTTCCGAAGAACTCTGCCTGCTGGTACCGGCCGGGCATGAGCTGGAGCAACGCGGATCTACGCCCCTCCTGGCCGCTGCGCAAGAAGTCTTCGTGTGGCCGATGGTAGGCAGCACCGTAGTTCGCCATGCCGAGCAGTTGCTGAACGATGCCACTGTCATGCCAGATCTGCAGTTCGAGCTCGGCAGCCTCACCGCCGTTCGGGAGGCATTGGTGCGCGGGATAGGCGTCACGATTCTGCCCCCAGGGGTGGCGCGGCCGGAGATTGATGCGGGGCAGGTCACCCCAGTGCTGATTGAGGCGTTGAACGTGACCGTCTCATACGTGGTCGTCACTCCGAGTGACGTGATCGGTCGGGCTGAATCGCGCCGTCTTCTGGACCTGGTGCTGCACTCCAAGCGGCCCCCCCGGGAGTAAGGCACCCTCTGCAAGCTGTGCAGGGGTGCAACGACTAGACAGTGAGCGTCTGAACTGTTCTCGCACTGGTCAAACAGTGTTGAGGCTGCAGAGCGCAATTCACCGACTGAGTAAAAAACAGCCATTGAACAGGCTGGGCGACGTGGGCAAGTCACGGAGACCAAGCCGTTGCCAAGCCAAATGCGCCAAGCTCTGGCAACAATTTCCTCAGAGGTCTTGTCAATTAAGCTTGACACCCAGAGAGGTATAATTTACTTTAAGTCAAGCAAACGCGACATTCGGTCAAGAAATCCGAATATCCAGAAGCCACTATCCCCACAAGGAGCGCCAATATGCAGCGGCTTTTTCCTCTTGCCATCATTGCCCTCACCACCCAACTCGCGGCAGCTCAGACCACCACCCTGCCTGCCGATCTTCAGGCGCGCTACGACACCTTGCGGCAGGCTTACTTGACAGGCGATGCCCAGATGCTGCGCTCACTCTACGCAGCGGACGCGACGCTCCTGGACGTGAGCAATCAATCCATCCCCCTGGAAGCAGCCCTGGCGGCCTCGAGTGCCGAGACCCTGAAGGTCAGCAAGCTGGATATCCGCTTTCAAAGCGTAAAGCTTGACGATGAAAGGGCCACCGTCGTCAACCAGCAGGATATGGGTGCGGAGAGCATCATGGACACTCTGCGGGTGCCCCTTCAGGTGACCGCTTTGGCCGAGGACATCTGGCGCAAGGTCAACGGCCAGTGGCTGATCACTGCCTCGCGGGTGCTCGAAAGCGAGACGCGGGTGGCCGGGCAGATCATCAAGCAGGTGGCCCCCCCATTACTGACCGACGCACAACTCGCTGAGCGCCGCATGGCATTGCAGATGATGGCTCAACCTATCCGCTCCGTTGCCGCCGCCGCCCAGGACCCGGACTTTTCCTGGCTGACGGAGCTGACACGCGGTGCACGGCTGATCGGTGCAGGAGAGGGCAGTCACGGCACTGCCGAACACTTCCAGCTCAAGGACCGAATGTTCCGTGAGCTGGTACAACACCATGGCTTCACAGTCTTTGCCATCGAGGCTGACTTCGACGACGCGTATGAGGTAGACCGCTTCGTCAGGGGCGAGGGACCGAACGACCCGGACGCAGCCACCCGCGCCTTTGATTTCTGGACCTGGCAGACGCAGGAGGTCCGCGACCTTCTGGCCTGGATGCGCCAGTACAACGCTTCGCGGGGCGACAAAGCAGAGTTACGCGTGGTAGGCATCGACATGCAAGATCCGAGCGGCAGCCTGGATCTGCTGACTCGCCTCGCGCCGCCAGACAGACGCGTACAGGCCGCCTTGAAGACGCTGGGCAGCGTGACGGCTCACGACTGGGCCACCCTGGCGGAGGGCACTCCCGAACGCCTCGCCGACTTGAGAATGCAGGTCGGCGAGTTGCAGGCCGCCCTGAGCACTCTGCCTCCCAGGACACCCCAGCGAGCCACTCTGCTGCACCTGGCCGAGACGATGCGGCAGGGCA
The DNA here is from genome assembly GCF_000252445.1 of Deinococcus gobiensis I-0. Lineage (GTDB taxonomy): Bacteria > Deinococcota > Deinococci > Deinococcales > Deinococcaceae > Deinococcus > Deinococcus gobiensis. The sequence goes on from NC_017771.1 coordinate 116,855, forward strand.
CGACGATGTTGACTAGCGGCGACCAGGATGCCAACCGCCTCAATCTGATCCGCGATGCAGCCATGTTCGGCAACACCCGCACGGCCCTGGATGTCCTCTTCCCTGGCCAGAAGGCCATGCTGTGGGCACACAACTTCCATATTTCCAAAGTTCCGGCGCAGGGCCAGTCCTATGTCAACCTCGGGCAGCACCTGGCTCGCGCCCTAGGAACGAGCTACCGCACAGTGGGCTTTTCGTTTGGTGATGGGGAATTACGCGCGGTTTCCGGTGATCCGGCGCAACAGGTAAAAGGTCCGGTGGTCCTGACTGCCGCCCCAGCGCCGCGTGACAGTCTCGATACCCTGATCTCCGGGAACGCCCCTGCCATCTACCTGAACGTAGCGCAGGCCAGGCAAAACCCAGTGCTGAACGCCTGGCTTGCACAGCCAATCCGCATCGCATCCGTGGGGGCGGTGTACACACCAGGGCTACCCACCGGGGCAAACGTTGTGCTGCCACAGGCCTTCGACGGCGTGATCTTCGTGAAACGAAGTAGCGCCGCAGGAGCGCTGGGGAGGAAGTGAACACAACGAAACAGTCCACCCGGGACCGGCAGTGGACCCGCACCCGACAGGCCGAACTGGCATACCAGGTGGTCTTCAGCGCCGTATTTCTGATAGGGATCTACTTCAGACCGTCCAGCGCCGTGTTCTGGCTGTTCAGCGCCGCCGTCATGCTGGGCGGCTTCGCCATTTGGATCTGGCAGTACCGTGCCCTGGACGAACTAGGTAAAGCCCGCTTCGCCTTCAGCTGGATGGTGAGCGGGATGGTGTTCAGCTCGGGGGTGGCACTGGTACTCATGTGGGCGATCTACGACGCACTCAAGCGGGACCATACTCTGGAAAATGTTCCCAGCCTACCCTTCTGGCCGATGTACATCGTGTTGTGCGTGGGCCTCCTGACGATGTGGTTGACCAACCTCTACCTTCGCGGCCGAGATGGACGCGGAGGATGAAAAACCGTATCAAGGTGCTGCGCGCCGAGAATGATCTGACGCAAGCGCAACTGGCCGATCAATTAGATGTATCCCGCCAGACCGTCAACGCCTTGGAAACCGGCAAATACGATCCGAGCCTACCGCTGGCCTTCAAACTGGCGCGGCTGTTTGGGCGTCGCATTGAGGACATCTTTCTGGACGGCGATAGCGAATGAAGGAATGTACGACTGAAATTCCCTTAGAGGTCTAACTTACGATAATACTTTTTAGCATACTGAGGCATGACTCTCCTTGCGACGTCAGCCCTTCAGAGCGCTCGCCCCTCGATGCTGACGCGTGCAGCCCAAGCCAATCCAGGTCTTCTCCTGACGGGCTTCCTCGTCGTGCTCCTCCCCCTCACGCAGACGCTGCCCCTCTGGCCGGTCGTCCTCGGGGTGCTGGCGATCAGCCTCCTCCAGCAAAACTGGGCCAGAGACCAGCTGGTCCTCCCCCGCGCCCTCGCCTTCCAGGCCGTTGCCCTCCCCAGTGGATTCGCGGCCGCCGTGACCACCCAGGATTGCCTGACCGCCTTCGGCGCCGTGATGGGCATGATTCTCTTCGCCACCCTGATGGGTCGACGCTAACCTCTCACCCCACGACACATCGGCCCCTCGAGGGGCCATTTTCATGGCTCGTCCCTGAGGGTCATGCCGGTGGTGCACGACCCTCCCCCTCACGGGGAGCGACGACGGCATGTCCAGAGCTCACCTCTCCTCTGCCGAGCAACTTCGACACGCCCTCCAGCTCCGCGAACTCAGCGGTCCTCCGCTCCGCGTGGCTGCGTTCAGACGCGAGCTGAAGCTGGGCCGTCAGGTCGTCTGCATCCACCGTGACCGTCCACGCGGCCCATGCCCGGCGGGTGCCCAGGAACCCATGATCCTGACGGTCGAGCGCATTCAGACAAAGACCGTCCGCTTTACGGAGCCTGATGGCGAGTTCCGTTGGTTCGGCTTCCCCACCCGCACGTGTGGGACACGCCTGGAGCATCTGAATGGTGGATTCGTACTCCAGCACCCCGAGGGCGATCGCCTGATCTACCACTGGCTGAACGGTGAGCTTCATGCCCAGGCCTAGGAAGACGCCTGAGCAGGCCTCCATCGACAACGCCAAGAAATTCAATGCCCTACAGCGCGCCGCCCTCCCTCTCTTCATGGGTGCCGGCCTCGAAGCCCAGCTGCTTGAGCAAGGCCACGTACGCGACCGCGCCCCCGACCACCAGCTGCGGCTCCAGCAAGAATTGTGGGACCGTCTCGCTACCCATGCCGATCATTGCCGCGTGGTCGGCGAGGCCTTGCGGCGAGAGATGAAGGCCGCTGCCCCAGAGACCTATCGCCAGGATCTCCTCCGGCTGCGGTACCTGCGCGCGCGCTTCGGCTCTATGCGCCGTCCAACGTATAACTGCGATTTCTGGCGCACCGCCCTGCGCAAGGCACTCTCTGTCGAGGACTTTCATGCCGCAGAACGCCGGGCCGATCCGACAGCCGCTCAGCGGCAGGCAGATCAGGCCTGGGTCGACGCGCAATTGGCGACCCACCGCAAAGCCAGAGAAGCACGCTCGAACATCCAGCCCACCCTCTGGCAGGCCGCAACCCCCCAGCCAACCAGAAACGACCACACCATGTGACTTGGGAGGCCTCGTTCTTCCGGTGCAATTTGTCCCTCTCTGGCAGAACGGATGTTCCGCCAGAACACCCATCTCAGAAGTGCCCAACTTCAATCCTTCTGCCCTGGTGAATCGCATGTCGTAATCCGCTTCCCTGTCCGCTTTCTCCCTCCTCCTTCATTCCACTCCTCGAGGTTCCACCATGCGTAAATTCTTCTCGTCCACCCTGATCCTGATCGCCGCCATCACCGGAACGGCCAGCGCAGCTACGCCCACCACGCTCCTCAAGCTGCCGGCCACCTGTAGCGGCACGACCCTCGGTGAACTCGTCGCCTGCCGCCTCTCGATCTCCACGCTCGTCGGCCGCGACAAGTACGCCACGGGCAGCGCCATCGAGGACAAGACCCGCGAGGCCGTCGTCATCACCAACGGCATCAAGGCCGGCGCGCCCCTGGGCATCTCCGAGGCCGCCGCCACCAGCTGGTGGGGGGGCGCAGATCGAAGCCAGCAAGCAGATTCAGCGCGGCGTCATCACCGGTGCCGAAAACGCTGGGCTGCCCCGCATCAATAAGGGGCCGAAGGTCGCCGATCTCCGCGGGGCGCTCGATACGCTCACCCTCAAGATGAACGCCCTGTACGGCAAGTCGTGCAGCGACCAGGTCATCACCGACGCGGTCAAGGCCGACCCCAACGTGAATATCCCGGCCCTGCTGACGGCGGCCGGTGGTCTCCCCCGCTGCGTGATCGCCAGCCGGTAACCTCCTCTCTTCAGGCCCCCGTGTGGGGCCTTTTTTCATGGTGAGGATTGACAGCCCACCAGAATCACCTCAGCCACTCGCCGCCTTCCTCCAAACCATCCCCGACCTTCAGCTTCCCTCCCCGCCCCCGGCGGGAAAAACTGTCCATATGATTTCTGCCATCGATCCGACCACCTATGCCGACGCCCTTACCCGCATCCAAGCCCTCTGGAATGCTGGCGCCAGCCAGATCGGCCACCCCGACCACGCTGAGTTCGAGGGCCTCTACGCGGCCATCACGGTCTATGAGGTTGCCGAAGGCCTGAGTGCTCCCCAGGACCAGTTTCAGATCGATACCCTCGAACGCCTTCAGTGGTTCGTCGGCAAAAAAGCTGACCTTCAGAGCCGCAAGGTCCGTCTCAAGGCTCAATACGACGCCATGCTCCGCGACATCGAGCGCAACGAGGAACACCTGGACTGGCGCTACGCGGCACAGGCCGAACAGGTGTTGCGGGCCAACCTCAGCAAAGGCAAGAGCCTCAAGCTCCTGACAGGTACGGTCGGCCTGCGCAAGACGGCCGCACGGGTCGGGACCACGGATGATGCAGCGCTGCTGCGGGCGCTTGAGGCTGCCGGGGGTGATCTCGCCACCGTCATCGAGCCGAAGATCAACCTCACCGCCCTCAACCGCCTCATCAAGATCGAGGGCGATACGGTGTACCTCGTCTCCGAGGGTACGATTGCCGAGCTGCCGGGCCTGAGCATCAAGCCCGCGACGGAAACCTTCTTCGTCAAGGCCGGGAAAGAGGGTGAAGGAACGGACCAGGAATAGGCCACCGCCTATGCTGGGGAGCGAGGCCGTCATGTCTACTCCCCTTGATCCACTCCTGTTCGGACACGACCCCACCCCAGGCATCGTGTCCGTTCATGCCGACCTCTCCGGCCGGGCCCTCGTCTGGCGCCGTGATGACGGACAGGTCACCCTCGAGCGCACCCGCTTTCGCTCCTGGCTCTACGCCCGTGACCTCGCCGACGTCGAGCACCTGGGCCCACGTCTGGACACCCACGACGAGCACGCCCCCTTCAGCGCCCGCGAGCTGCCCGGGGCACCGGGGAGCCTGCGATACCTCCTCACCGCCCGCGACGGTCAGGCCCTCCGCCGCGCCGTCCTCGCCGGCGCCAGTCAGCGCCTCGGTCGCCCTATCACCAGCCTCCACGACCTCTCCGGGTACTACACCGTCGGCCCCACCGAGCAGTACCTCATGGCCTCCGGACGCACGTACTTCAAAGGCATGGGCTTCGACGACCCCCACCGCCTCCAGTTTGACCTAGAGACCACCAGCCTCAGCCCGGAGACCGGCCGCATCTTTATGATCGCCGTGCGCGACAACCGGGGCTTCGAGCGTGTACTGGAGGCCCGCCGCGCCGCCCAGGAACCCGAACTCATCCACACTCTCCTTCAGGTCATCCAGGACCGTGACCCGGATATTCTGGAGAACCACAACCTCATGGCCTTCGACCTCCCGTTCCTGATGGGACGCGCCCAGCTGCACGGCCTCGCCCTCAACTTCGGCCGGCCCGGTGGTCCCCCGGGCATCTGGAAGGTCCAGGACGGCCGCTCCACCCCGCACTGGGCCTGCGCCGGCCGCGAGATCGTCGACACCATCGACGCCGTCCGGAGACTCGATCTCCCCAGCGCCAGCCTGAAAGTCGTCTCCAAGCTGTTCGGCATTGCCCCCGAGGACCGGGTCTACATCGAGGGCGCCCAGATCGCCGAGACCTACCGCACCCACCCCGCGACCGTCCGCAAGTACGCCCTGCAGGACGTCGAGGAAGTCGAAGCGCTCGCCCGGCGCGTCCTGGCCCCGTCCTTTGCCCTGGCCAAGATGGCCCCACGTCCTTACCACCGCCTGCCCTACGCGGGCACCGCGACCGGCATGCTCGAACCCATGATGGTCCGCGCCTACCTCCAGGCGGGCACCGCACTCCCCGGAACGCCCGAGCATACGGACGAACCCCATCAGGGCGGAGCCGTCCACCTGTACGCTCAAGGGGTGCTGTCTCGCGTCGTCAAAGCGGACATTGCCAGCATGTATCCCAGCCTCATCCGAGCAGAGCGCATCGGCTCCAGGCGCGATCCCCTGGGCGTGTTCCTGCACCTCATGGACCACCTCACTGTCCTGCGGCTGGAACACAAAGCCGCCGCACGACGAGGCGACCCTGGCGAACACGAGGCGATGCAGAGCGCCATGAAGCTGGTCGTGAACTCCGGTTATGGATACCTGGGCGCAGGCCGCCTCGCGCTCTTCCAGGATCGTGCGGCCGCCGATCAGGTCACCCGTCGTGGCCGGGAAGTGCTCGCCCAGGTCGTCGAGGCCCTCCGATCACGCGGCATGACCCTGATCGAGGCCGATACCGATGGCGTTTTCTTCTCCACTCCCGAAGGCTGGGCCGAGGCCGACGAGCGCCGCCTGATCGCCGACGTGGACGCCACGCTCCCCGCCGGCGTCACCCTGGAGTTCGACGGCCGCGCCCAGGCCATGCTGAGCCACGAGGTCAAGAACTACGCCCTCCTCCGCCATGACGGCCACCTGGAACTGCGCGGCGCGGCCTTCGAATCCAGTCGCACCGAGGCTTACGGCCGGGCCTTCCTCCAGCAGGCCTTGTGGGCGCTGCTCTCCGGCGACGTGCCCGGAGTACGCCAAGCCTTCCTCGACGCCCGGCATACGCTGGAAACGCGGGCGTGCACCAACGCGGATGTCGCGAGCCGAGTACGCCTGACCAAGTCACCCGAGCAGTACGCGGCCACGCGCGGGGGCCGCCGGGAAGCCACCTACGAAGCCCTGCACACCCTGGCCCGGAGCTGGCGGGCCGGCGAGCGGGTCAGCCTCTACCACCGCACCGGGCGCGGCCTGACGCCGCTCGACGTGAACCCGGAGGGGCGCGACTACGACGTGGGGCATTACACCGCCGCCCTGGTGGGGACGTACGCCTCACGCCTGCGCAAGGGGCTGGATCCTAGAGACTTCGTGCAACTGTTCGATGCTTCCACCCAACCCGGCCTCTTCGACCGCCCCTTCCAGGACATGCACCCCGTCTGGATTCAGGTGGAATGACGAAAGGGGGGCTTCTTAAGCCCCTCTTCTAATTTATAGGTTCAGATCACTTCTTCGTGGTTCGCCGTGCCTTCGGAGCCGGCTTAGCGGTCTTCCGTGAATTCCCCAGGTTCTGTCCTTTCTCAAAACTGGCCTGCATCTTGCGGCGAGTTTCCTCGACCATGGCCGCGAAATCCACATCACCCGACTCCACCGCTTCGAGGCTGGCTTTCGGGGCCGCCACGCGCTGTCTGGAGGCAGACAGGGCTTCATTGACTCCCGCGAACCACGTCTGATACGCAGGCGTGACATTGACAACCATATCCTTGACTTTGCGCGTATACGTTTCATCCGCACCCCGCCGACGGTACTCCTTCGGGAGGTCGAAGCGTTCCGGCAGGTCCGCCGCTTCAATTTCACCTGATCTCACCGCGTCGCGAAACTGCTTATAGAACGCATCACTGCGTTGGGGGTTGGTCAGATTTTCCATCTGCGTACTCAGCTTTTCATAAGGCATAAATACAGTTATAGAAGCTTCCACTCCAAAACACAAGCTGAGCAAGTCGTTTTATCAGACGTCATTGCTCATATTTTTGCTAGATCAAACCGCACAGATCGCCCAACTCGCGGAATCATGCACCCAGTCCAATGGTCCGATAAGCATTCCCTGAAGTGCGCCGACGCACTCGCCACCAAACAGAACAACCTGCCCATTCGGGCGATAGAAGGCCACTACCATGTAACGGCTGTTTGCCGTCCCTTCTTTCCCTTCCTCAGGAGCCTTCATGCGTACCCGCAACACCATTCTGCCCACCCTGACCCTGGCGATACTCACCGCTCCAGCGCTGGCGACCGCACCGAAGGACACGTTGGTCCTGATGCAGTCCTCCGACATCACCACTCTGGATCCGGCCCAGGCCTACGACGTGGCGAGCTTCGGCATCGTCGAAAATCTCTACGAAACCCTCGTGACCTACCGGGGCAGCGATCAGACCAAGCTCCAGCCCCTCCTCGCCACAGGCTGGACCATTCGCCCCGACGGTCGCCAGTACACCTTCGACCTGCGCCGCAACGTCCGCTTCCACAGCGGCAACGTCATGACCTGCGCCGACGCGGAATACAGCCTCCGGCGCCTGCTCGTCACCAACAATGCGGACAGTGGCAACTTCTTCATCGCACAGGCACTCCTGGGCACCGAGAGCAACGCCAAAGACGACCCCAGCGTGACCTGGCCGAAAATCAGTCGTGCGGTCGCCTGCAATGCAGCCGGGCAACTCGTCCTGACCCTCCCCAGCCCCGACCCGGCACTCCTGGCCAAGCTCGCCTCTCAAAACACGGGCATCGTCGACCGCGCCTTCGCCGTCAAACTCGGGGAATGGGACGGTACCGGCAACACCTGGGAGCGCTGGGTCGGAGAAGATCTCACGGACAGCGCACTCAGCCGTCAGCCCAGTGGGACGGGCGCGTACCAGCTCGTGCGGCAGGATGCCCAGACGGTACTGGCGACCCGTCACAACCAGTATTGGGGTGGGGCCGCCCCCCTCAAGAACGTGGCCGTGCAGATGGTGAGTGAAGAGGCCACCCGCTTGGCCAGCCTGCAACGCTGTGATGCGGACGTGGCCGAAGTCGGGCTGCGCGCCACGCTGCCGCAACTGCGCTCACAGGCCGCCCTGCAGGTGCTGGACCACCTTCCCGATCTGGGGACACCCGTGATGCTGATGAACCAGAACATTCAGGATCCAGTGCTTCTGGGCAGTGGCAAGTTGGACGGCAAGGGCATTCCCGCCAACTTCTTCTCTGACCTGAACATCCGTCAGGCCTTCAGTTTCGCTTTCGACAGCGAACGGTATATCCGGGAGATCACATCCGGCGCGGCCCGTCACCGGACCATGGCACTTCCCCCGACCTTCCTGGGTTACGACCGCAGGGTCCCCCGGTATGCGTACAGCCGTGCCCGGGCCACCGAAGCGTTCAAGAAAGCCTTCGGCGGCCAGGTGTGGACTGCGGGATTTGTCCTGAACGTGAACTACCGGTCCGGCTCGAAGACCGGCCAGGCCACGATGGAACTGCTCAAGGCATCCGTCGAAGCCTTGAATCCCAAGTTCCGCGTCAACATCCAGCCCCAGCCCTGGTCCGAACTCCTGGCCGCCAGCAAGAGCGGCAAGGCCTCCATGCTGACGCTGTCCTGGAGTGCGGATTATGCCGACCCGGACAACGTCCTCTATGCCCTCTTCTCCAGCAAGGGCTTCTACGCTCCCAGGACAGGCTTCAAGGATGCCCAGGTGGACGCCTGGCTGGAGCAGGCCCGGACCCTCACCGATCCGCAGCAGCGGGCCGCCTTGTACCGCAAGGTCGGGGCAAGGACGCATGATCTGGCGACCTACATCCTCATGCCGGCCGAGCCAAGCTTCCTGGTGTTCTGCAAGGGCTTGAAGGGGGTCAGTGTCACGTCGTACAACCCGATGCTCAGCGGCCTGACCGGCACGTACTGGCGGCAGGTCAGGAAGTAGCGTTCAGACATAGGCCAGCTGGCAGTCCTGACTCAACAACCGACGCGTCGGCGAGAGCCCGCAGAAGAGACTTTCCCCTCCCCCCGCACAGCGCAAGCTTGTGCGGGGGAATTGTTGTGATGCCCCAGGAGGTGTCCCATGTCTCTCCCCCATTCACCCGCCGCAACCGCCCTGATCGCCCTGACCCAGACCCTCACGCTCTCCGCCGCCCAGGAACATGACCTCCAAGAGCACGATCTCCCTCGACTGTGTCTCGACGTGCCGCACGCGATCTTTCTCGTGACGCTCGGCGGAACCCATCTCCTGGTCTCCAAAAGCCCGGAAAGCCAGAAGCTGCTCGCCTATCACCTTGCACACAGCAGTGCAGCTTACGTGCTGGAGCAGGGGCAATTTCAGCAGGCCACCCCTGCCCAGGCCACGGCCTACCTGAACGGTTTGCCCCCCGTCTATGTCATCGAGGCTCCAGCAGACCGTCAGGTCCTGCTCATCCGGTCTCTCAGCGGTACGCCCGACCCAGTCGTGCTGCCCCAGACCTCCCCACTCTACGCACAGGCGCAGCACCTCCTTGCCCGGCGGCCGGCTTTCGCTCGGGACGCCGCTGGCCACCGCGCCCACGTGCAGCACCAACAACGGGTGGTCGAGCTCTACGGACAGGTGGCCCACCCCGCGCCGCCGTCTCGGACCGTTCCCCAGGCTCCCAGCGCACTGTCCACTTCCGCTCTGCCTAAATCCTGGGGAACCAAACGCTACCCCGAAGACCTGGAATACGTCATCACACATATGGTCGAGGGTGGACAGGCCACCATCCTGATCGAGACGGCGAGCGTCCAGGCCCACTTCGATGCCATTCGGCACGATCCCTGGACGCGGCAGCTCCGCTCGACGAGCTCAGCCCAGTTCACCCTCCTGGCCCGCATGACCATTGCGGCGGGCACCTCCTGGCCGGACGCCCTCGCGCAGCTCACCGCACGGGTTCCCAGTGTCTACCGCGACCTGCCCAGTTCGGTCTATCTGCCGGACAAGAAAGGGGAACGGGTCGTGTCTTTTCCCCGCTGACAGTTCTGCCGGTCCCTCGCCCGCGGTCCGCGGGCAGCCGGTGGCGACATGCGCCCACAGGAATTCTCTCTGACCGCCACCCGCACCCTGGGTCTCCTCCTCCCCACGACCGCTTCAAACGAGCGCGTCCGTGGTCTCCTCATGCTGCCAGCAGAGCTCAGTCTCATCACGACCGTCGTCCGTTGGACGCAGGCGACGAATGGGGACATCTCTTTCCCCTCCGGCAACCTCCACCCGGTGCTGGAACAGGGGCTGGCTGCCGTCCTGAAGGAGCGTCTGCCGACCCGAGCCTCCGAGCTCCCGGAAGCGCCGCCGCTGTGGGGCTGGCTGGAGAACAATCTCCTGTTCCTCGAAGACGGACTGATCATCTCCCCGTCGAGAGTGAAGGGCGATTACACGACGCACGCCCTGTCTCGACGGGATGGGAAGGTGCCGGAGGCGGATGCCTGGATAGAACTCAAGGCGGCCGGCCTTGGCGAGCGTGAGACACGTTACAGCCCCGCCCTGGCCTTCTGGGAAGCCATCAATGCCTGGACCGCCGATCAGGAGGAGAACGGGCGGTCCGCGCGGAACCGTCTTGCGCTGGAGTACGTGGGCCAGGCCATGTACCGCACGGTCCCCTTGTGACGCTGGAGCATGATCCACCGGAGATCGGCGCGGTGGAGTTGGCCCAGCACCTGCAGGAACTCGGCCATTCCCGCGACACCGCACACGCCATCGTCGATGTAGTCTGCGCGGCCATCGCCCTGGCACTCACGTCGGGCCACAACGTCACCCTGCGCAACCTCGGTACCTTCAGGCTGCACCCGTATATGCCCCGTCCTGGGCTGCCCAGTGCGGCGGTCACGTTTCAGCCCGCGCCAGAACTCCGGGACTTCCTGGCCCCCCCAGCTCGGATCGTGCCCTGAAGCTGGAAGGGTGATCACTCAGAGCCCAAGGAGGAAGTGAGGAAGGCGAGCCGTGACGCCAGCCGTTTTTCCCTCACCCCTCTGGGGTAAAGACCCATCCTATGAAGACTGCACTCTCTCAGGTAGCCGCTGACCTGCGCGGGCTGCCCGTCCACTTCGCTCTCTCTGCCTTCGGACCGGCCGCCGTGCACGTGGTCGGGAAAGCAGGCTCTCCCCTGACCTGGCTCGATGTCTTCGTCCACGAGGAAGACCTGCACGCCCTGGTTCAGGAACTCCCCCAGCACCTACACGCCCGCCCCCTCTGGACGGTGTGGCTCGAGCGCCAGTGCCCACTACCGATCGACTGGACCTGGGGATTTCAGGAAGCGAGACGGCAGATCTTCCCCCGGCAAGGCGTGTACTGCCCAAGCGACCGCCTGGAGCCCGCAACCGCGTGCGCCCATCCCGATCCTGCGGTGCTCGATGCCCGGCAACTGGGTATGCTGGCCTACCTGTACGAGCTGATCGGGCACGGCCAAGCCTGGAGTAATGCCGCCGACTGACCTCACAGCCTATTCAGCTCCCTTCAAGCAGAGCTTCAAGCTGGCGAAGGAGCTTTTCGGCCTCCTTCGCACGCTGTCCTTCAAGGCGGGAGAGCTTGGGAAGTGTCTTCTTCATTTTGCTGATCTGTTCTTGGAACGTCGATCTGGAAGTGGTCTGCTCGCCTTCAATTAACTCCTTCACTGCTGTTGCGGTGAGCTTTTCTTGAAGGGCTTGTTCCAGAAGAGCAGAGCGGATTTCACCTTCAGGTAAGCGGGTGAGGGCCACGGCAACACTGAATTCCATCTCGCCCTTCCAGACAGCTTCCAGTTCTTGAGGCGTCAGGGCAAAAACTTTGGCACGGAACTGCACCCATACGCTCAGGCCAGTGCCAAACACCTCTTTCAGAAACTGCTCGACCTGGTGAACATCCTCCGCTCTTCCTTTGCGAACTTGATTCAGGTAATTGATCAAATCATTGCCAGCTAGACCTGTCCGTGCCTCTAGAGCCTTGAAACCCGCAAAAGTTTCATCGAGAAGATGTAGTTCTTCCCGCTGACCATTCTCAATGAGCGCCAGCAGACTTGCCCTCTCCTCGTCGGCCTCAAAGACTAGTACAGGGATCTCTGTCAATCCGGCCAGTTGAGCCGCTCTGTAACGGCGCTCACCAGCAATCAGGCCATAACGCTGAGCCCCTAGTGAACGAACCCAGATGGGCTGAAGAATACCTTCCTTACTGACGCTTTCTGTCAAACCTGCGAGTCGTTCAGGCTGGAATGCCTGTTGATCATATTGTCCGCGTGGATTGTGGCCAGGTTGAATTGCAATTTGTTGTAACGGGAGCCGCTGTGCCTGCGCCGTCCCCATGACATCGGCCAGTGCATCCAGACCCAGCGTGAGGCCAGCAGCCGAGGGAAACCCACTGGAGCGCTTCTTGGTCATGCGCTGACCCCAAGGACAGACAGAAGATCGTCCGCGACAGCCTGGAAATCGCTCGCGACTTCAGAGTTGGGTGCATGCTGCACAACGCTCTCTCGAGATTCAGCAGCCGATCCGACCACTGCGGTCGAGTCCCTGACCGGCCGACTGATCGGAGCGAACTGGCGGTAGTTTTCATCTAGAAAAGCCAAAAGATTTTTGTGGTGCCGTGTCTGGGCCTTCATCCTATTGGGTACGATCAGGCGCAATGCGATCTTCGGAGAATAGGGTCTGACTGTACGCAATAGCTTTGCGATTTGATCTGTGTTTTCTACCCCTTTCATACCACTGACAGGTAAAATGATGTGATCAGCTGCCGCGATGCTGGCAGCGAGAAAATTGGTTCTTTGCGGCTTGCAGTCAAAGATCACAACATCGTATGGATTCTTCTCTAGTAAGTCGTCAACGGCAAGGCGTAGATTCTCTACACGCGTGAAGTCCCCCATCAAGATGCCTTCAGCTTCTCCCAGGGTGTCGTTAGCGGGCCATACATCGACCCCACGAATATGAATAGGGGCTGGTAGAGCTCCCGGCTGGTCCGTGCGGAAGACTGCGGTCACTGTCGACTCGGGACGCATCGCAGGTGCATCAGCCGAGGTATGAAGACCAAGCCCTTTCGTCAGGCTCGCCTGTGGATCCAGATCGAAGAGTGCCACTTTGTACCCGCGGCCTGAGAGAGCAAACGCAAGTTCGCGGGCGAGCGTCGTCTTGCCCTCTCCCCCACTGATATTGCTTACGGCCAGACGTATGGGTACTTGCATAGGATTCTCCTGAGTGGCTCTCGCCTTGACATGCTGAAGGAGCCAGAAATCGGATGTGGAAATCACTGCGGCGATAGGGCGGTTGTATTGCTCAATGAGTGCGGGCTGTCCTGCCTGTGCGTCACGCAGAACCCGAGGCAACTGTGCTCGGAACTCTGCAGACTTCAGAACGTCGATCTCGGGCACATATCACTTTAACCAAAAGTTGTACAACAATTCAAGCGTTTTGAGGGCGCAGGTGCGATGTTCTGCGGGAATGCGCGCTGTGATGTGCTTGGCGAAGAAGGTCTATATCTCAGAGCAGATTTCCGAGAATTTCTTCCGTGGTCCAACAAAAGCTCGAGTTGCACCGCTTGGGCCAAGACTTGGCCCAAGCATCGGCAGGCCTGGGCCAAGTCTTGGCCCAGCTCCCTCCCCCGCTGACGCGGGGATTTTTTTGGGCATCAAGGAGGTCGTCATGACCCTGAAAGGCCATCTGTTCAGCGCGCCGCTCGACACTGAAATCCGCCATGTCCGCACGGCACTGATCATCCCCCCAGACATCACCGAGGTCATTCCCAGCATTCAGCAGATGGGCGTCCTTCAGAGCGTCCTGCTCAAACCCAGCGGCCAGCCGGAGCAGCCCTATGAGATCGTGGACGGCGACCGCCGCGTCAACAGCGCCCTGCGCTACCACCTGGACACCATCCCCGCCATCATCACGGACGGCACGCGCGGGCAGATCGCCGCCGCCAGCGCCATCCTCAATGCCGCCCGCAGCAGCAACCCGCTCGACGAGGCCCGCAGCTGGAAGATCGCCCTGGACGAAGGTCAGTTCGGCACCGTGGCCGAACTCGCCAAACATGTTCATATCGGCGTCCAGACCATCAAGAAACGGCTCAAGCTTCTGGACCTGCCTGAGGACATCCTCGTCCACGTCGGTCTCAGCATCGCCGAAGGCGTGGCCGAAAAAATGGCCAACCTTCCGACCGAATATCAGGGGGACGCAATTCAGGCGGCCATCCGCCAGCTGGACGCCGGCAAGAAGTTCACAGCGGCCGACCTCAAGCTCAGCCAGACCCGACGGGCCGACGACCGGGAAGACAGTATCGACGCACTCTTCGATCTCTCCCCCGTCCCTCTGCTGCAGGTCACCCACGATCCGGTGACCGAACTCGTCAGCGAACTCCAGCGGCTGTGCCAGGCCAGAAATGTGCCGCTCGAGCAGGTGCTCGACCGCCTCCGCCCAGTGCCCGTCCCACCGGTTCAGGCCCCCATTGCCCGACCGCCTCTCCCGCCTGCACCCATCACCCCGACCCGCGTCAATCTCGGCCTGCGCAATTGAATCCCTGGGGAGGCCCATCCTCCCCTGTCAAAGGAGCTCCCCATGACCACCCTCCTCGACCTCGCACTGACCCCCGCTCAGGGTGGCCCCCGTGAATGTGGCCCCGGCCGCCAGGCCAGTCACATCTACGCCGAGTGCGGTTTCAGCGCTGGCGGTGCCTCCATCGAGCAGTTCCTGATCGACTACCCCATGGCTGTCGACCTGAGCCGCATGGGGTTCAGCCCCCAGGGCATGAACCTCATCAAGCGCGGCGACGTGTACCACCTCGTGGACATCATCGGCGCCGAACACTACCCCCACGTCGCCGATTTCGTCGAGGAGGCCAGGGCCATCGGCATCAGCCGAAAAATTCCCCGCACTGCCGAATTCTCCAAACTCACCGCCCACTCCACCATGATCTTCATCCATGCCAAAGCAGCCGTGCGGAATGCGCCCAAGGTCGCCGCCGCCACTGGTACCTGGAGGTGCCCCTGTGGCAAAGGCCACCTCCCCACAGAACCCTGCGCCGCCTACCATTGGTACTCTCCACCTCCCACGGTGGCCGGCACCAGCATCCGCCGCCTGAAACGGGCCAGCTACCAGGTGCGCGCCCTGACACCCGGGACGGACGAGCTGGAACTCACCAGTGGGTACTTCATGCAAGTGCCGATCAGCAACCTGGCCGTCATCCGCAAGCAGGACGGCAGCGTCGACCAGACCAGCCGCGCCAAGGCGAATCAGTCCAGTCTCCCCGTCATCGACGCCGACAGTTGATCCTCCACCCTGCCCCACCCGGCTCCTGCCGCGGTGGGCTGTTTTTTTGGGGGGACACTCTCTTTACCCTCGCGGCTTGACCCACGGAGACGGGCCTGTTCTCTGGAGGGGTGGTCCCTCCCCTGCGGCGCTCCGCGCCACCGGGACGCCCGACCCCATGAGTGAACTTCCCCAGACCGCAAGGCGTCCCCGTCAGAGCCGTGCCGAGCGCTCCGCGCAACGCCACGACGGTCCCCGCCGCGTCCTCTGGTTCCTGACGTACGGCCAGACCGGCCATGAGGACCAGGGCAACGACCGGGCCGTGCAGTGTCTCTGGATCCGGTACGCCGGAGGATTCCAGGAATGCATCCTGCTACCTCCACGTCCACAAGAGGCCTTTCAGGAGTTGACCCATCCCACCGGCCTCATTGCCGATCTCTGCGCTGAGATGCAGGCCTTCTTCGCCGAGCACGTCGCACCACGCATCCCCGCGGAACACCACGCCCGCGCCCTCAAGGTGCACTTCTCCCCACATGTCCTGCGTGCCACCGGCCTGCGCGATCATCCCTTCACCCCAGGGGTCCGGGAGTTCTACGAACTGACCACCCACTTCAGCGCCACGAGCCGACTGCCCCGCACCGGCGCATACGCACCGGCACGGTACTGCCGCTTCACGACCGTTCAGGAGCGCCTGCGTCTCCAACTCAAAGGCAAGCGCCTGCTGCTGCTCACCCCGGGGCGCATCCGGAATATCAGCGCAGGCCGCCTCCCCAGCGAAGTGCAACTCAGCCCCGAGGCCGAACAGGGCGCACGCGACCTGGCCTGGGAACTTGCCCATACCCTCCTCAGTCCCGCCCAACTCCGGCACCTGAAGGCCTACACCGCCCGGCACCGTGACCTGAGCACGCTGCTCTGCGCCATCCGCTTCCCCGCCTTCCTCACCGTGCCCGTCCTCCTCCAGCACGCCCAGTTCACGACTGCTCAGGAACGCCGCCGCCTCCTGCGCTACCAGGGCGGCGTCAAAGGTTACCTGCGCTCTCTCATCGGCGATCTGCCGCGCGCCACTCAGCTCATCACTGGTCCGGACCGACTGGAGTTCGCCCGCGCCCTCCACCGCAGCGGCCTGACCTCCCCTGATCTGAAGGCCGCCATGCTCAGGTACATCCCCGCCGATTCCGCCGGAGTCGTCTCTTATGGACTGAATTTCAAGTGGCTCGTCCTCCAGGTCGGTGAGCGCGTCGCCGCGGAGAAACTCTTGCACGGCCTCTCGGAACGTGACCGCGTCAATGTGGCCCCGGCATTCAAGCCCCCCCTGTTCCCCCATCGGGTTCATCCCCCTGTGTCTATCGGTACCGCCCCGAATCGGGGCTGGGGCTGGGGGCGTGGCCTAGCCCAACCGCTCCCGCTCAAGGTGCAGGCACGCCCTGGACGCCATTTCCGCATCGGTGGTCGTGATCTGAACCGGGTGATCATGCATCTCCGGGATACCCGCCATCTGCTGGAGGAGATTCGCGTCACCCAACCGGATTTCCTGCCTCCCCGGGGGAGCTTGAGGGAGATTCACGACACGCTCGCCCGGATCCATCGCCGCCTTCAGCAGGAGAATCGCGAGATTCCCTCGGCGACCGATGAACGCCACGCGGTTCTGGATCAGAGCCTGCTGTGTCCGACGTTCGGCCTCTTGCAATTCCGCCGGGTGGCCTGGACGCATGACCTCATTGAGACGAGTGAGCAGTTGCACAACTGCGTGTCAAGCTATGCGCGGGCCGCCCTGTGTGGCGAGGCCATTCTTGTGGTGGCCCGGGACGCCCTGAACCTGCCCCGGCTGTGTGTGGAAATCAGGAAGGGGCAGGTCGTCCAGTACAAGTTGGACCACAACCAATCTCCCGAGACGGCCGACGATCTCAGCACGGCTGCGCTGTACCTGAAGCTGACTGGCCTACGCGTGAAGACCACCGACCTGCGTCGGCTTCCGGAAGGCGGCCTCGCGGTTCTTCCTCCCAGCCATTCCACTCCCCCGGTGCTGGAGGAGGATCTGCCATTCTGAGCCCCCGGGCAAGAGGAGGGGAGAGGGATGCGCTTCAAGCGCGCCGCCCTCTCCCACATACCCTCCCCTGCGGTCCCCCACCGCAGGGAAGTCCGATCCTGTGAGACAGGCCCTTCAGAGATGCCCCCAGACCTTCCCGAGGCGGCTGCACCTGCGCCTCAAAGGTGACCGGCTCTTCCTTCTTCCCTGGGGGTACGTCTGCACCCTCTCCACAGACGGGCTGCCGAGTTCTCAGCAGCTCAGCCCGAGAGCGTATCAGGTGCTGCGCACCCTGGTCTGGGAACTGGCCCGGCGGCATCTCAATCCCGCGCAGCTCCGGCATCTGAAGGCCTACGCCACCCGCCAGGCCGATCTGTGCATCCTCCTGCGCGCCATCCGCTTTCCCCAGCTACTGGCGGTCCCCATCCTGCTCGAAGACTTCGACGCCACGTACGAGGCCGACCCCCGCCTACTCCAGCACGGTGTCAAGCCCTACCTGCGTCAGCTGGTCGGTCCCCTGACGGACGCCACGCGCCTCCTCACGGACAGTGACCGCCTGGCCTTCGCCTGCGCCCTCCACCGGAGCGGAATGACCTCCCCCGACCTGAAAGCGGCCGTGCTCCGGTGTGTCCCCGCTCACTCGGCCATGAAGCTTCCCCTCCAGCTGAATTTCCGTTGGCTGGTCGAGGCACTGGGAGAGCGCCTGGCCGCCCAGCGCCTTACAGCCAGTCTCGGCGCACAGGTCACGGTTGCCCCCCGCTTCAGGCCCTTACCCCGCGTACAGGCCACGGTGACGTCCCCTTCCTGTTCATTCCCATTGACTTTTGCGGCTGCACAGTTCGGCAGCCCCAGGTGGGCCCCCCTGCTCAAAAGCCACCTTCCCAAATGGCTGTACCGCGCTGTGAACGCCAGTGGCGTGACCCATACTGTCGAAGACCTGATTGACACAGCCCAGCTGATACGACAGCTCCGCGTCTTGTCTCCCACCTTGACCCTCCCGAGCGGGACGCTCCACGCCGTCTGCGAAAACCTCCGCGAGCGGCTTTACCGGACAAGCCGATCACACAGCCCCACCCCACCAGGGCAACAGCCGTCCCCGCAGCCCTTCGAGATGTTCGAAGACGACGACCTTCCGTTCTGAATCCACTCCAGAGGGGGCCTGATCCGGGCACCCTCGCCCTTGCGGGCAGAGGAGAGCAGCATGAACCGAATCGAAGAGCATCTCCAGCTCGCCGCCCGCGCGAACAGTACGCCAAACTCCTTCGCGCACTTCGATGCGAACGAGGAAATTCCTTCCCAAGCCCGGGCGACACGACGTCATGGAGACATCAGCTATTACAGCCACGGTCTGGGCGAGGCCGTCTTTCTCCTGCTGAGCGGTGACACCCAGCTGTTCGCCAGCCGGCAGGGCAACCTGCGTCTTCACGCGCGCACCTCGGATATCCAGGTGGCCGTGCGTGGCCCCGGTCCTGGCTGTGTCATCACAACCTACGTCATGGCGGTCAAGGTAAATTTTCGCGCGACCCCCCTGGGCGCGCTCGCCGAAGCCCTGCTGTTCCCAGACCGCCTGCCGGAAACAGCGCGCGCCCTGAAGACGTTCATCCAGATCCTCAAGCGTCAGGGGCTGTCGTACCCCATGCCCGCGCAGACCCTGCGGCAGTCCACCGGCGTGAAGAACATCAAACTCGCCCTGATGACCCTGACCGACACCCTGGATGCCGAGATGAGAGAGCGCAGCGCTTCCTTTAGCCTCGACATCCAGGACTGCGATCCTGCTCTGGAGACCGAATTCGATACTCGGACGCTGCCACAGATCAATCTCGCGACCCTGATCCATCCGCCACTCCGCGCCCGGTCCCAAACGACCCACCGCGACCGGCTCACCCGTCTGACCCGGCGTGGCGGCGTGGCGCTCCTCGTGGGCCCGCCTGGCACCTTCAAGACCGAGACGAGCAAGCAGGTCGCCGTCGAGCAAGGCCTGCACCTCGTCATCGCCAAGGGTTCGCCTGGGGTCGAGGACCGTGACTTCATCGGGGCGGTTTACCCGACAGCGGCAGGACCCGCGTGGGTCGATGGTCCTATCAGTCGGGCCTTCCTTCTGGCTGCGAAAAAACCGACCCTACTATTGATCGACGAGGTGCTTCGGTACCTGCCTGAAACCCTCAACGTCCTCATCGGGGCGCTCGACGCCATCAGCACTGCTGAAGCCCTCGCGGTCGGCATCCCGCAGGAGATGCTCAGTGGGGGAGAGCGCCATTACCTCCTGCCACTCCCCAACGGCGAGCACCTGGCCTGCCCCGTTCAGAACCTCACCTGGGTGATGACCACCAACCTCGGACAGGATCACCTGCAGACCGCAGATCGGCTGGACGGCGCGCTCCTCAGCCGCATCGACCTGACCCTGGAGTACCGGGAGGCCGACGAGCGGACCGCCCGCGCCCTCTACCTCCAGGTCGCGGGTGACGAACGGATTGCCGATGTGGCCTTCGAAACGGAACTGGTCACCCGACAGGCGCTGAGTACCCCAGGGGCCCTCCCCCTCCGCGCCCTGGACGCCCGCAAGACCATCGCCCTCATTAAAGAGGTCCGGACCCTCGTCGAGGATGGAGAGGAGCTCGCGGTGGCGTTCATGGAGGCCTTCGAAACGGTGGCCCTGCCCTATTGCTGCCCACGCGATCCTCAGACGGGCACCCTCGAGGAAGCCGTCAAGGAGGCCCTGCTCGGAGCGCTCAGAGAACAGGTCCTGGATGATCTCCAAGCAGCCTGAGGGGCGCGACGCCGCTGCAACCCTTCGGAAGGGAGGAGCGTATCCAATGGCAATGCTCCTGCCTACGCTTTCGCTCCTCTTCGGAACAGTCTTTTGGGCCCTTACCCTGCTGCCCGAGCCCTACCGCCTCCACGGGGTGACCTGGCCCAACCTCTTCTTTGCCGATCAACCCATTCCGCTCTGGCAGATCGTCCACAGTATCTTCGAGATCGGCGCCATGCTCCTGCTCACCAGCGGACTACTCCTGATCCTCAGGCGGAGGCGGTGGTCGAAGGCCCAGATCAGCGCGATGGGGGTGATACTCTCGCTGCTCAGTCTCGCCGGCTTCTCGCTCTGGGCTTCCGCTCCTTCTTCTGCCCTCTTCGTGGTGTTTCTGGTGGGCCTCGGCCTCGCCAGTTCGCCGTGGATCGATGGACCGCTGGGAAGGCCCCCTCGGCCACAGGTTTCGTCCAGCCAGCGTCAGCGATAGGGCCCCTCCCCCAGCCCCGGCTGGGGATCTTCGTGTGGCATGATCACCCTCCCCACACTGCAGCCTACCCTCGCCTGGCACCAGCAACTGTCCTGGCGGCGCTACGTCGAGCAGCTCTTCCGCCTCGTCAGTCGACGCCGCGACTTCCGCCTCGAACTCCAGCGCGGCCGCCTGATCGCCGGCGTTATCCCCGAGCAGCGCCGCGTCCTCCTGAACCCCGACCTGATCCCGGTTCCAGCGATGGGCGTGCGCTTCGACCCTCAGACGCCGCATGGCCAGCGTACGCAGCTGCTGAGGGCCATCATGGCCCACGAGGCCGGCCACGTCGTCTTCAGCGCGAGCAAGCCCGCCGGGGAGCTGGGCTGGCTCTGGAATGCCCTGGAGGACGAGCGCATGGAGCGCCTCGTCATGCGGCGCTTCCCGGAGCTCTGCAGCGACTTCGACTTCCTTGGGGACGCCATGCTCTTGAAGGGCGAGCCTGAGGCGACCGACTTCATGAACGCCTGCCTGCGTTGGCGTTGGGGTCATGACCGGCCGGATATCCCCTTCGAGGTTCAGGCACAGGATCAGGAAGCCTGGGAACAGGCGCGGCCGCTCGTCGAGGAAGCCTGGGAAACCACCCGCGATGGCGTTGAGCTTCTGGCAGCTCGGATCCTGGCCCTGCGCCCTGCACCGCCCGCGGGTGAACCCCCGAAGTCCCGACCAGAACTGAATGCAGATGGTGGGGGCATGAGCGAGGCACAGCCCGAGGAGCAGAAGCAGGCGCAAGGGACCGGAGAACCAGACGTGGACGAAGTAACGGAAGCAGCGAGTACCGATGGGGGAGAGGAGACCCCTGAGCAGGAGGAACACCAGGCCAGGGACGAGGCTGGTGCTGGGACAGGGAAGTCCCCTGGAGTGGAGAAGGATACTCCCGAGGAGCCTGAAGACACGTCGGGACCCTCGGGGGGGACGACCCCCACCTCAGATGGTGAAGAACAGGGGCAGCCTCAGCAGGGGAGGGGAGAGGCGCCGCTCCCAGCGCCGCCCCCACCAGCCCCCGGCGAAGATCCCAGCCAGGGAGCGTCGGATCACGCCGGTCCGCCCCGTGATCTGAGCCGGCGCGAAAGCGCTCAGGAGATGCTCGACCGCATCGAGGTCCATGCCCGGCACCTCACCCGTATCCTCGCGCCGCCCATCCGCCCGGCACATGCCACGCCTCACCGCAGTAAGGGCCGGTTTCGCTACGACCGCTACACGCAGGGCGCGGAGAAATACTTTGGTCGCAAGGTCGGCGAGGATCGACCTGCCCCCTTCCTGCTCCGCCTGGTCGTCGACATGAGTAGCAGCATGGCGGGCGGACGCCTGAACGCCGCACAGGAAGCGGCCCTGATGCTGGCCCGAGCCGCCAATCTTGCCGGCAGCCGCCTGCAGGTGGTCAGCTTCGACTACAACGCTTATGAGACGGTGCCCCTGGACATGCCCTGGGCCGAGAGCGTGGACGCCATCGCCGGCCTGGAGGCCAGGGGGGGGACGCTCCTCTCCAGTGCCCTCCGACTCGTCCTGGCAGGCGAGCGTCGGCCGGAAGAGCGGGAGGTCATCGCGATCATCTGCGACGGCGAACTCACCACCTATGACCGCCTCGTGTGTGGGCTGCTGCTCGGTGAGCAGCAGCGGGAGCACCGCACCATCGTTCCCCTCCTGATCGGGGAGGGCATTCAGGGACAGGCGATCTGGGAGGCACTGTTCGGAACCGCGGTGCCCGTCCATGACACGGAGAACATTGCTCGCACGCTGTTCCAGAGCCTCACCCGACTCCGGCAAAAGTTGGAACCTCGTTTAGGGCTCGCGCCATGACCTGTTCAATGGCTCCCAGAGGGCAAAAAATGGAGACGGTATCTAACCATACCGTCTCCATCACAGTTTAGGCCGACGAGCCGTCATCCGCCAGCTTCACCGCTGGGCCAAACGGCATTTCAGTGACGTCAAGCGGTGTTCGCACCAGAAACTGAGTGATGCCCTGTTGGTCGCCCTGTTGCTCAGCCGACTGATCTTCAAACATCCGTTCCCGTCCATCTGGTGGAACATCCTGAGGGAAGATCGACACGATCTTCCCTCCTACACGCAGGCGTATCCCGGGGACAGCGATTGCTTGAACGACTTGAAGCGGTCGCCACCCCATCACAATCCTGCATGGAAGTGATCGTCGATTCCATGCCTCTGCCCGTCTGCCGACCCAAACGGGGGAAGCGTTGTGCGTTTCCCGGTGCTCGTTGGGGTTACGGCACGCAGGGAGACGTCTACGGATACAAGTTGCACGCGTGGGTGACCGCTTCGGGTGCCATCGTGCAGTATCTGATCCGACCAGCCAATTTGCACGATACGACCGTAAGCTACGAGCTCAACCGGCGGTGGCCCGACTTCGGCGGGCCACGCATCATCGGTGATAAGGGGTACTGCTGCTTGGGCTACGTGTTCCCACCGAAGAGGAATACCCGGTACGACACGGGGTGGCGGCCTGGCCGCCACCCTCGATTGCGAAAACGCATTGAAACGGTGTTCTCTAGTTTGGTCGAGGCTCAGAGGCTGCTACTGATCTCTGCTTAGATCAGTAACGATGCGGAGAAGGGCGTCCCTCGGATGAAGGCGAGGGGGAGCCCTTTGCGACGGATACGCTGCCACCCGACCGTCAATCGCTTTTTCAACACCTCTACTGACGTCGCACAGAAGTTCCCCACCACGTTCCGCTTGAGATCCGCCCAAATCAATTCAATCGGGTTCAGTTCGGGCGCATAGGGTGGCAGGTAGACCAACGACAGGCGTTCGTGCTCCTGCACGAACGCCTGGACGGCCTTTGACCGGTGGATCATGGCCCGGTCCAGGACCACGACGACTTCGCCGGCCACGTGACGCAAGACATGCTGGAGAAAGTCCATGACCTGCGGTGAGCGCACTGCACCGCGGTGCGTGTGGTGCAGAAACTGTCCACCTGTGGTGATGGCACCGATCACGGAGAGGTGTTCCCAGCGGAGCTTGGTGGGGATGATGGGGGTGTGACCGCAGCGACCCCAGGTGCGGACCTTTGTCGTCTTCAGGCTGAAGCCGCTCTCGTCCACAAACACGAGCGTGGCGCCTTCAGCGACTTTTTTTTCCCAGCGCGTCACGGTGGACGCCGGACCCAGCTGGCGATGTCGTCTTCGTTCCGCTCCACGGCCCGCCAGTGCGGGCCGCTGATACGAGAACCCCCAGCGTTTCAGTTTTCGGGAGAGGTGCGCGCGATCAAGCCAGACGCCGTAGGTCACGCCGATGACGTGCCGAATGTTTGCTGTGGTCCACCCGCTGGTTTCGAAGCCATGTGCTCGGGGATCACCATCAAGGATCAGACTGATCTCGTCCTGCTGCGCGGCCGTGAGTTTTTCGGGTCGGCCGGTGGCCTGGGGAAGCGCGGAGCGCTTCCTCACCATTCCGTTTGAGGCGGGCCCGCCAGACCCGGATGGTGACTTCAGCGACGCCGAACTGGTGCGCCAGGTCCTGGGTCGCGCGACTGGGGTCATTCAACACAGGTTGAGCGGCGAGGCGTCGTTCTTCCAATTGACTACGGGTGAGGCGGCTGGGCCGCCAGGGAGGCACGGTCACACCTATATGTTACATAGTTACGCAGAGATCAGTAGCTCTGAAAGTGGGTCAGGTGCTGCAGCTGCCTCCACAGTCGGGGACGGGCCGTCCGGCGACCACCGCCGGTGGAGCCACCATACGTCCTGCTGGGATTCGCGTGACGGCCGTGCTGCCCGTGCAGGGCCGACTGACCAGTCCGTACTCTCCCGTGCACCTGGGGTTGGACTTGGCGGCCCCGACAGGTACGGTGATCCTGGCAGCCCGCGCAGGGCGCGTGACGGAATCGCGGTACGACGCGCGGACCGGATGGGGCTGGACGATCTTGCTGGACCACGGAGACGGAATGGAAACACGCTACAGCCACAACAGCGCCAACCTCGTACAGGTGGGTCAAGTCGTGGAAACGGGTCAGGTGATTGGCCGGGTGGGCAGCACAGGCAACAGCACGGGGCCGCATCTGGATTTCCGTGTGATGGTGGAGGGCAAGGTTGTCAACCCGATGGGGTTGTATTAAGGCGTCCGGGAAAGGAAGGCGCATGGCCTTCTCCTCTTCAGTCTTTCTTGAGATGCTGACCAGCTTTACAGAAGCTGAACACGTGGAGTCCAGGGTGAGGGCGCTTCTCCCTTGGGAGGGCCGACGTGACCACCGTGGTCACGCGTCATTTCACGTCCTGGAGGTCTCCGATGGAAACCCTTACCCGTATGCTCCGCACCCACCCGAAGGCCAGTTCCTTCGACGCCACCCTCCTGGGCACCTGCCTGCAGGCCTGCCTGGAATGCACCGCGGTCTGCGCCTTGTGTGCCGACGCATGCCTGAACGAAGGGGAGCACCTGCATCACCTCACGCACTGCATCACACTCAATACGCAGTGCGCGGCTGTATGTCACGCCACGGCTCAGGTTCTAGCGGCACTTGGCCAGGGCGACGCGCAAATTCTGCGCACGCAGCTCGAGGTCTGTTTGCGCGCCTGTCGGACCTGTGCCGAAGAGTGTGAGCAGCATGCCCAGCAGATGAATATGGAGCACTGCGCCGTATGCGCTGAAAGCTGCCGCCGCTGCGAGCAAGCTTGTCAGGCCCTTTTGGGGAGCATGAGCGCATGAAGCGCCTACTGTTGACCACCGCGCTGCTGACCCTGAGTGCGGCCCAGGCTGGAGGGATGCAGGGAATGGCGATGCCCGGCATGATCCACATGACCATGCCGATGACGCCGTCTGCAGCCGTGCCCGGCCTGTCGCAGATGGGCCTGCAAATGCAACTGGACATGCGCAACATGATGATGCCCATGATGAATGAACTTGCCCGGCTGAGTGGGCGCTCATTCGAGCGGGCCTTCATGTCGATGATGATTCCGCACCACCAGAGTGCCGTGGACAGCAGCCGCGCTGTCCTGGAACGCGCCAAAGATGCACAGGTTCGCGTCTGGGCCACCCAGATCATCACGGATCAGACGCGGGAGATCGCCGAGATGCAAGACCGCCTGCGCGCGTACGGCGGGCCGAACCAGCAGATGATGGAGCGCATGATGCAGATGAACCGCATGATGGACATGCCGGCCATGATCCGCACGTCGAACATGCCGGAACGCACCTTCCTCGAAGGCATGATTCCGCACCATGCAGCCGCTAACGACAAGGCGAACCTGGCTTTGCAACGAACGCAGGACGCTTTTGTGATGGATCTGGCCAGGAAGATCATGACTGCGCAGGCTGGGGAAATGCAGGCCTTCCAAGGTTGGCTGAAGTCCCACTAAAGCGCACCCAGAGGACAACCGGCCTCGACGGTTGTCCCCTCTCGCGGCATGGCAAGGACGCAGCCGTACGGAACTGCCGGACTGGTCTGCACTTTAGTCACTTGAGGCGTTCCAGGCTATGCGTCTGACCGGCAGACTGCGGTTGGTGGGTCAGGATCTGCAAGGAGCCTGACCTTGATCACGTATGGGGTCGAATAGCTCACTTTAGAGACGAGGAATCCAAAGTCAGATCATCAGGTTACAAAGATCAAGGGAGCGCGAGACTCAAATCGCCTGCGCTGATGTTGGATCAGGCTGAAATATGTCGCTTCCAGTGCTTTGCCTCTCTTCATTGGCTGAGGCGGCTCAAGACCTTCAGCACGACATTCCGACCCATTCGATCGTCTTGACCAGGAAGAGGTCTGCGGCGATGGCACCCGCCACCAAGACCGCTGACATCCCTTACAATCACCAGGATACGAACACTACGACGGGCTCTGGTTTCAACCTGTGTTGCTGTATCCCAGACGTCCGCGATTCAGGAGCAGGGCATTTCCTGTGACGATCAAGGTGCTGACGCTCATCAGCAGCGCCGCCCACTCTGGGCGGAGCAGTATCCCATATGTCGGATAGAGCGCCCCAGCCGCGAACGGAATAGCGAGGACGTTGTAAATCGCAGCCCAGAACAGGTTCTGTCGGATCTTGCGCTGCACACGCCGCGCCAGACGGATGCTGGCCGCCACGGCTGCTGGATTACTATTCACCAAGACTACGTCCGCAGTCTCGACCGCCACGTCGGTGCCCGCCCCAATGGCGATCCCTACGTCAGCCTGCGCAAGGGCTGGCGCGTCATTGACCCCGTCACCCACCATAGCCACGCGCTGCCCCTGACCCTGAAGAGTTTGTATCTGGGCTGCCTTCTGCTCCGGCAGAACGTCCGCGATTACTGTATCCAACCCCAGCTGCCGTGCCACCGCCTGCGCGGTGCGCTCATTGTCGCCCGTCAGCATGGCGGCCTTCACTCCCAGTGCCTGGAGTTCCGCCACCGCCGTACGGGCCGATTCCCGCACGCGGTCGGCGACCGCCACGAGCCCCAGGAACTGTCCGTCCGCAGCCACGAACATGGCGGTCTTCCCGTCGGACGCCAGCTGAACGGCCTGATCCTCAGCGGCCGCGACGCTGACTCCCGCCTGCAGCATCAGCGCCCGGTTGCCGATTAGAACTCGCCTTCCACCTACCATTGCCTGTACCCCGCGCCCCGGCACAGCTTCGAACGCGTCTGGCGGCGTCACCGTCAGTCCCTGGACCTGCGCGCCGCGCACGATCGCTTCTGCCAGCGGATGCTGAGACGGCTGATCGGCCGACGCGGCCAAATGCAACACCTCACGTTCCGACAGGCCCGCTGCAGGGACCACGTCCGTCAGGGCGGGCTTACCCTCAGTCAGGGTGCCCGTCTTGTCGAAGACCACGGTAGTCACGCTCGCCGCCGCCTCCAGAGCCGAGGCGTTCTTGAACAGGACCCCCTCCTGTGCGCCCCGTCCGACCCCGACGGTAATGGCGGTCGGTGTGGCCAGGGCGAGCGCATCGGGACAGGCAATCACGATGGCGGAGACAGCGGCCGTCAGGGCGAAGACGAGGTTCTCTCCCAGTAGGGTCCACACGAGAAACGCCAGCAGGCCACTGCCCAATGCCACAAAGACCAGGTACTTCCCCGCTGTGTCCGCCAGGCGTTGCGCGGGCGCTTTGCTGGCCTGCGCATCTTGCACGAGTTGTACGATCCGGGCCAGGGCAGTGTCCGCCCCAACCGCCGTGGCCCGGAACTGGAACGCCCCGTTCTGGTTGACGGTGCCTGTGGTAACTCTCGCTCCGGGTGTTTTTTCTACGGGCACCGGCTCCCCAGTCAACATGCTCTCGTCTACGAAGGACGTGCCGCTCACCACTTCCCCGTCTACGGGCACGCGGTCGCCCGGCCGCATGGCGAGGGTATCACCCGTCACGATGTTCTCGACGGGAATCTCGACTTCGGCGCCGTTCCGGATCACCCGGGCGGTGGCGGGTGCTAGTCGCAGCAGGGCTTCTACCGCCCGGCCCGTAGCGAACCGGGAGCGCATCTCCAGCCAGTGCCCCAACAGGGAGAAGGTGGTCAGCATCGCAGCCGCCTCGAAAAACACGTCCTGCGAGCCCAGGGCCAGCGTGGCCCATACAGAGTACGCGTACGACACCAGGATGCCCAGGGCAATCAAGGTCATCATGTTCGCCTCGCCTCGCCTCAGGGCACGCCAGGCGGCGGAAATGAACGGCCACCCGCCCCACCAGACGACGGGTGTGGTCAACAATAACCCAAAGACATTCATGCCAAGGCCGAACGGGGGCATCGCGGTGAAACCGATGGCTTCCCCTATAGGGGAGTACAACACTGCTGGAATGGTGAGCAGCAACGACCCAACGAAGCGGCGCAGCATATCGGCCACCATCGCTTCTCCATGTCCCGCATGTTCACCCTGTCCGCCGGCTGAACCAGTGTGGGAGCCCTGCGCGTGTATGTGACTGCCCGCCTGTAGGGTGGTCGGGCTCCCATGTTGATGTTCGTGTCCGGTATGTCCCTGGGCTGGAAGGGACATTTCGGTGGGGTGGCACGTGCAGGTATATCCGGCCGTGTCCATCTGATCTCGTAGGCTTCTCGCGTCTATGATGGCCGGATCAATTTGCACGTGTGCGACGCTCCGGGTGCGGTCAAGGTGGGTCTGCAACACTCCCGGTAGCTGGTGGAGGAATGTTTCTACGTCCTGTAAGTCAGTCCCGCCGTGGCAGTTGCGGAGCGTGACCTCCAGCGCTGTAGTTGCCTCAGAGGGGTGATGCGCGTGCGTCATGAGGGCCTCCCGAGGGCCACAGTAGTCAGGAGGTGTTCAGCTTCTGTAAAGCCTGAGATGATCACGCCTTCCGTTCCCTGCACCGCTAGGGAGATGAAACGCAGAGAAGGGGCTTTGGTAGGGGCGTGTCCTTACAGGCCGCGTTTCTTCAGCCAGGTGCGGTAGTCGAGCATTTCCGTAGCCTGCGCGGTGATGATCGCTTTCGAAAGGCTCAGGACGCGGGCATCCTGGCCCTGCTGCAGGGCGAGGTTGGCCATGTCAATGGCGGACGCATGATGAGGCAGCATGCCTTGCAGGAACGCCACGTCCGGGGTCTTAGATTTCTTGATCATGTCGCCCATTCCACTCATGCTGCTTTTCATGGTGTTGGCCATGGTCGTGTTCACGCCGCCCATGCCTTTGAGGAGGGTATTCATTTGCGTGATCTCCTGCATCTGGTCCTTAATCACGGCATTCGCCCAGGCTTTCACTGTGGCGTCCTTGCTGACGGGTAACACCGCCTTGGCCATGTCGACGGCCATCTGATGATGCGGCACCATCATGCTCAGGAATGCGCGGTCAAACGCTTTGCCCTGTAGCTTTGCCAAAGCACTCAGATCCATCTTTTCCATCTTCATCTTGTCTGTGGTGCTGCCCATGCCCGCCATGTTGCTGTGATCCATACCTGCCATACCCTGGGCCAGAGCTCCTCCTGTAAACAGCACCGTCGTGGTCAGGAGGAGGAGAACACCAGCAGGCTTGGAGTGAGGTCGCAGATTCGTCATGTCTCTACCCTAGAGATTCCTTGTAAAGTTCCTGTAAAGCCTGGCTTGGCACAGAACATTTCAGGTCTAGCGGCGCGGTAGGGTGATGAACCGTATGCGTCTCTTTCCCCGACTGCTGCTCAACCACCTGGCCGTCATGGCGGTACTCAGTCTGGTCATGCTGGTGGCCGCGGAACTGGCGGCCCATCCCTTCATCCAGCATCACGTCAACCAGATGGTGCAGTTGCTTGGGGACGCTGGGACGGCTATGCGCGGTGACCTGAATGCAGGCATGCGTGCCACCCTGACCCGCGCGTTGCTCAGCGCCCTGCCGCCCGCACTGCTGGTGGCGGCCGTGACCGCCTGGGTGGCCGCGCGCCGGGTGACAGCATCCGTGCGTACCCTGCAGGCGGGCAGTGCCGCCCTGGCCCGGGGCGAATACCGCCGCCGCCTCCCTGAAGGGGGGCAGGATGAACTGGCGGATCTCGCGCACAGCTTCAACACTATGGCCAGCACCCTGGCGACTGTCGAACAGTCGAGGGTCGAATTGATCGGCAATGTCGCACATGAGTTGCGTGCACCTGTAGCGGCTGTACGCGGGTATGTGGAAGCCGCCCAGGATGGTGTCATGGCGCATGATCAGGCTCTGGGTGCGATTCAGCGGGAGCTGGCGGGCCTGGAGCGCCTGGCTGGGGACCTGAGCTTGGTCAGCCGTGTGGAGGCCGGGCAGGTAGAGTTGACCTTACAGGATGTGCCCGTAGCAGCGCTGCTTGCGCAAGTGCAGGACCGGTACGCGCTGGCGTTCGAGGAGAAGGGAGTCGCGTTCCATGTAGACGCAGCAGCGGGGCTACATGTCGAGGCGGACCCGGCGCGCGCCGCGCAGATCCTGGCGAACCTGCTGAGCAATGCACTTCGGCATACCGCGCCGGGCGGCGAAGTGCGAGTGTGCGCACAGGAGGAGGAAATGGGCGTACGCCTCTTGGTACACGACACGGGAACGGGGATTGCGCCGGAACACCTGCACCGGGTCTTTGAGCGATTTTTTCGGGCGGATACGGCCCGCACACGTGGGGAGGGAAGTGGTGTGGGTCTCACGGTCGCGCGCGGCCTCACCCGGGCAATGGGAGGCGAATTGACCGTGACCTCCACCTCTGGCGTGGGGAGCGTGTTTGAGGTGCGCCTACCGGTTGGGGGTAAAAATCCGTCAGGGGACTTTATAGAAGCGTAACGTCGGCCCCGTATGGTGGCGGGAATGAGACGGAAAGCAGGTTGGATGTTGGGGGCAGCCCTGGTGTTGGTCGGGTGTGGGCAAGCGCCCCAGGCGCAGACGCTGAGTGGGGATTTTCACGCGCTGCGTGTGCTGAACAGTGGCACGGTCATGTACGGGGAGCACGCGGGCGTCCGCCGGAGTATGGATGGCGGCCGGACATGGGACACCGCCGATGGCGTAGGTGACGCCATGGCACTCGGGCAGGGCTGGGAGATGACCGTGCTGGCGGGGCATGAGGTATTGAAAGTCAGCCGGGATGAGGGCCGGACCTGGGCGGACCAGGGGTTCGGGAACCTGCCGGGCCGGGACCTGCATGGCTTCGCGGTGGATCCTGGCCGGCCGGAGGTGTGGTACGCGAATGTGATGGGTCAGGGCCTGTTCCGCACAGCAGACGGTCAGCACTGGACGCAGCTGTCGGACGCCACGGCGGGCGCGTCGGTCCTCGCGGCAGGCCCGCAGGGTTTGTTGTACGCGCTGGACGCCCAGGGTCTACTCGCGTCGTCAGATGGTGGGACCTGGACCCGACGCCTGGGCGCGCCACGTGGGCTGAATCTGGATGTGCAACCGGACAGTGGAATGCTGTTCCTGGCCGGTCCCGACGGCGCGTTCCGTTCTACGGATCAGGGAGTGACGTGGATGTCCTTGTCACTCCCTGAAGGAGCTCACCTGATCGCGGTACATCCTCAGGACGGCGGCCGGTTGATCGCCATAGGTCTCAGTGGTGTGGTGTACCACTCGTCAAACGGTGGCGAGACCTGGCAGTAAAGTAAGAAACGGCTGAATATAGAGAATCCCCTATCCAGACTATCCGCCTGATGCGGTACGGGCGGCGTCCTCGTCTCGGAAGCGGTATCCGACGCCCCGCACGGTCTCCAGAAAACGCGGAGCCTCTGGAGGATCACTGAGTTTGCGTCGCAGAGCGGTGATATGTACGTCTACCACGCGCTCTGTCCCTGGGAAATCAGGGCCCCAGACGCGTTCGAGCAGGCGTCCACGGGACCAGGCCATGCCGGGATGCTGCGCCATGGTAGTGAGAAGGTCGAACTCCAGTTTGGAGAGCTCAATCCGTACGCCGGCCAGGTGGACCTCCCGAGCACGCAAATCAACGGAGAGATCGCCCTGCGTAACAGTGTGATGCACACCGACACGGCGCAGCAGAGCGCGGATGCGGGCGGTGACTTCACGAGGACTGAACGGCTTGACCACGTAATCGTCCACACCGCCGTCTAAGCCCAGCAGTTTGTCGTTCTCTTCTCCGCGCCCAGTAAGCATCAGGATCGGTAGACTCATTCCGGCGGCGCGAGCACCCCGCGCGAGTTGAACGCCTGTCATGCCGGGCAACATCCAGTCGAGCACTGCGAGATCGGCGCGAGGGAGCAGAGCCCAGGCCTCCGGGCCAGTCTGCGCTTCGAGAACAGTATGCCCTTCAGCGTGGAGATACACGCGCAGAACCTCCAAGATGGCGGGGTCATCATCGACGATCAGGACGGTGGGCATAGCCAATCTTCAGGTTGGCAGGTTGGGGAGACGGCGTGGTGAGGGGAAACCCGTCATGCCACTGAGTCCCAGGGCTCAGGAAGGCATGCCTTGAAGCTGTGAGAGCGGATAGGAGCGGAGCGTCACCACGAGTTGCGCTGCTCTCCTAGTCGAGCTGCTGACATCCCAGATGATGTATCTCGCCTGCATCACTTTCTCAAACTTGACCAAACCACTCCTAACCTATTGATACAGAGCTCTGTACCGGACATCTTCAAGTTGAGGCTGTGCTGGACGGGAAATTCCTGAACGTGTGATCGGTCGCGAACGGGCACGACAAACGGCGGTGTTTTGGGTGTGTGACCACTCCAAAACCCGCCGACCTTCAGCGTACCGAACTCACCCGCCACTTCAAAGCCTGCGTGCCCTTCCTGCGCCACGACACGCTGCAGCGTGTCGTGGACGTGATCTTCGCGATGGTGACTGCGAGGAGCGTAAATCACAGTGACCTGTGCGCCCACCTTCCCGGGGCAAGCTCTATCGATGCGAAGCGACGCCGGGTGGAACGAGGGTGCCGGGATCCCCAGCTCACCGAACCGGTGTTCCTGGCCTTCCTGCTGGCCCTGCTGCCCCCAGGGAAACTACTGCTCAGCATGGACCGTACGACCTGGGAGCGTGGGGATGCACCGTTGAATCTCCTTGTCCTGGGCGTCGTGCTGCACGGGTACACGGTGCCGCTCGTCTGGACCGCTCTGGATCACGACGGCAACAGCGGCACGGTCCGGCGCATCCAACTGGTCTCCAGACTGCTCAAGGCCCTTCCAGCGGTCCGCTGGAAGGGCCTGGTCGCCGACCGGGAGTTCATCGGCGGGGAGTGGTTCCGCTTCCTGAGACGCAAGGGGATCAAACGGGCCATCCGTATCCGGAAGAATGCCGTGGTCGACGAGCTGCGCGTGGATGCGTGGTTCGGCGATCTGAAGGTCGGGGAGGTGCGCTGCCTGGCCGAGCGCGCCAACGTGTACGGGGAGGTGATGCAGGTCGTGGCCACCAGGTCCCCCGCGGGGGACCTGGTCGCGATCGCCACCGATTTCAGCGTCTGGGACACGTGCGTCCTGTACCGGGCGCGCTGGTCCATCGAGTCGACATTCGCGAGCCTCAAAGTCCGCGGGTTTGATCTGGAGCGGACCGGCATCACCCGCCCAGACCGACTGGAACGTCTGTTCGGGCTGGTGATCCTGGCGTGGGTCAGCTGCCTCAGGGTGGGCGTGTGGCTCCAGGCGCAAGTCCCGGTCAAGGTGAAGGCTCATGGCCGCCCGGCCATGAGCCTGGTGCGGTACGGCGCTGAACAGCTGTGCCATGCCCTGCGGTGGAATCTGCCCGAGTTACCCGAACTGATCAGGCTGCTGAGCACGCCATTTCACGCGCCAGGCGCGGCTTGAAGGCAAGATGTCCGGTACAGAGCGACGGATCGTTAATCATTTGCACGGTCGGCCACCGCTTGATCCTCTGCGTGTCGATTTTGATGTCCCGCCAGAGATTGTACCCGTGTGGCGTGCGGCAAAAAGCGATGAGACGGAGTTAGGAATTATAGGAGCCCTGCTCCAGATGGATATCATCAACGTCTTCGACTTTGAAGTGTGCGTCATGAAGGTGGTGAGCATACTCACCGATCTTCAGCTGATTGACGATACGGTAAGCGGGTATGGCTGGATGCGGGATCATGAAGTGATCTTCCTACCACCTGGCTCCTTTGAGCAGGCGATGACTTCCGGGACAGCAGACAACCTTTTGGGAGAGGCGGAGCTGACTGAGGAACCATGACCATACCTTTGATCTCAGCAACTAGAGACAAAAGGATTGCTCCTAGAAATAACGTATATTCGAATAGAGGCACCAGCAATAACGCGAAATCTGTCATCGCGATTGGTCCTGAGAATGCTCCGGCAATCTCCATCTCACTCTCGTTCCCTACTGGGGACACTGAATAAAGGACAAGGCGGCCCGGATGAGGCCGCCTCGTCATAGAAGAGACTTACTTCTTGGTCGTGCGGCGGGCCTTGGGCTTGGCGGCCTTCCTGGCGTTGCCCAGCGCCTGCCCCTTGCTGTAGCTCGCGGCCATCTTCCGGCGCGTCTCCTCCACCATCGCCGCGAAGTCGACCGCGCCCGACTCCACCGCTTCCAGGCTCGCCTTCGGTGTCGCTGCCCGGCGCGTCGTGGTGGCCAGCGTCTCGTTCACACTGTCGAACCACTTCTTGTACGCCGGCGTGACATTCACGACCATGTCCTTGACCGTGCGCGTGTACGAACCTTCCGCTCCACGACGACGATATTCCTTGGGCAGTTCAAAGCGTGCCGGCAGGTCCGCTGCTTCGATCTCCCCCTGCCGAACCGCATCGCGGAACTGCTTGTAGAACGCATCGCTGCGTTGGGGGTTGGTGAGGTTGTCCATCTGCGCACTCAGTTTTTCGTAAGACACGTCTGAGTTATAAGGGGTGGCCTCTGCAAAGGCAAGAGGCCACTCTTTAAAATCCCGTCGTATTGGTATAGCCCCGATTCAGCCATAGGGCATCCAGCTCGCCAATGCTGAGATGTCCATACGCCCTGAAGGCCAGTTCCCAGTTCTGTTCCAGCGTCGGATCATTGCCCATGACTGTGTGATTCCTTGTGCCCTGCCACTTGTCTGTCGTAAGCTTCCGGTGCTCGAAGGCCACCCACAACGCAAAAGATTCCGGGTACTTCGCGCGCAGGCGCACCAAGTCTATGGGCCCGTGAAACGGACAATGTTGACTTAGATGGACTACTGGAAGACGCTTGGGACTTCAGCGACAGGCGAGTGGCGTCGCCGTGGCAAGGTTGCCCTGCTGCACCACTGCGCCCCTCTGCGCGCTCACACGGTGGCCCAGGTCCAGGCCTGTGCGCAATCCAAGCTCAAGTTCATCTGGGATACAGCCGGGGAGGAAAGTCAGGGCGACGCGGCCGTCAGCGGCGTGCGCCTGAAGACCCTGAGCCCTAGTGAAGTGCAGGACATGGCCACCGACGGCGTGTTCCTCTGCACCGGGCATGTGCCGAGCACCCAGTTCACACAGTCAGACTGCAGCTTGAGGGCCATGTGGAGGTGACGGGCGCGTGCTCCTGCGGTTTACTGTGGGACGCTTCAGTGTCCTGGACCGGTGAAGACAGGCCACGCCAGCCCCAGCCTGGTCAGGCGGAGAGGCCGCCTGCGCTTCGCATCCGCACAGAGAGCCAGGGGCGTCCCTGGCCTCGTCTCCTGC
Organism: Deinococcus gobiensis I-0; assembly: GCF_000252445.1. Taxonomy (GTDB): domain Bacteria; phylum Deinococcota; class Deinococci; order Deinococcales; family Deinococcaceae; genus Deinococcus; species Deinococcus gobiensis. Next base: position 152,310 of record NC_017771.1, read on the forward strand.
GATTCAGGTACTCCCGCCGGTCACAGCGGCCAAGGCGCCCAGCGAAGCCTTCAGCCCACACGCCCGCACCATTGATCGGGTCCTGTCCAGCAGAACGGAAACGCATGGGCGGCCACCTCTGGGCCTTCTCTCCTGCCGCATGGGTCGGTAATGCTCCAGAGATGACTTCCAGAACCTGACCCTTGTGATGCGAGGGACGAGCAGACTGGAGATCACTATGGGAAAGCAGAGAAAAGTCTGGAGCACGGACGTCAAAGAAGCCATCGTCCTGAGCGTGCTGCGGGGAGATCTCGGGGTCGCGGAAGCGGCCCGTCAGCACAGGGTCAACGAAAGTCTGATCCATACCTGGAAAACTCAGTTCCTGGAAGCCGGACGCGCCCGGCTCGCGGGCGACCGACAGGACCAGGGTGTCACCACCCTGGAACGCGAGAATGACCGTCTAAAGCGCCATCCTGGCGGAAAAGGAACTGGAGCTCGACATCTCGCGAAAAGTGCGGCGGCTCTGACACTGGACGAGCTGATCGTTCTCTGGCAGAGCCGACCCCAACTCAGCCTGCGGCGGTTCGCGCAGTATGCCGGCGTGCCGTACTGGCGGCTCCGGGACCATCAGCACAGCGCGTCGACGCGCTGTGCCAGGCAAGAGCACCGTGATGCGCTGTACGAGAAGGTGCGCCAGGCGGCACTGCAACACCCGACCTCCGGGTATCGGCTGCTGTACCAGGAATTCAAGGCCCAGGGCGAAGAGATGGGATTACACAAGATTCGCGTGGCCTTGGGCGAGTTGCATCTCCACCCACCGCTGCCACGGAAAACTCGGAAACCTTCTCCGAAGGTTTCCACGCCACAGGATTGGCCCGCAGGTCGACGGGTGCAGATCGACGCGACCCGTCTTTCCTTACCCGATGGGGTCTGCTGGATCTACTTCGTGCTGGACGTCCCTTCACGGGTAGTCCTGGCCAGCCGGGTGGTCCGGAGCCTGTCAATGCACCTCGCCAAGCTGACGCTTGACGAAGCGGTTGGTGTGCTGCGTGCTCAGGGGCACCCACGAGACTCTCGTGGTGCAGAGCGATGGAGGCAGTGATTTCACCAGTGACCTCTTTCAACAGAGCTGTTTGAAATACGGCAGCTGGGTGCGCTGCAAGGTCTCCCAGCCGGGGGGAACCGGACTCCTGGAACGCCTCAACCGGACATACAAGTATCAGTTTGCCTTCCGCCAGGACTGGCAGTCCATGGCCGATGTCCGGACCGCCATGCCGGACTTTCACCGCTGGTACAACCACGAGCGCCGTCATTCGGCGCTCGACTACGCCACGCCTTGGTCTACACTCACTTCATCGGCAAACGCTCGCAACGCCGCTTGAAGTCAAACCTGGAGCATTACCGGTCGGCTGTCCGGGTCACCTTCCGGCAGACGCTGCCTGTTGCGGCGTTGGCCCAGCCACCAGGCCGCCAGCACGGTGCTGAGCGAGACCGCGATCAGCATCATGATCAGGGCGATCAGCAACCCGGCCAGTTCTGCGAACATGGCTTCGCCATTCAGGGTGACCCACAAGGGCGTGCTCTGGTCGGCCCGCAGGAGCAGCGTCAGGGGGAGGGCGCCAGCGGCGTACCCCAGCACTAGGACCGTCACCATGCTCCCGACATGATCGCCGCCCACCTGCATGTTCAGGGCATACAACCGGCGAAAGGGCAGGCTGGGTTGGCTGTCGGCGACGGTCTCCACGACGGACGCCTGGGTGACGGTGATGTCGTTCATGGCTCCCAGGGCGGAGAGCATCACGCCAACCACATACAGACTCAGGGTGTTGAGGCCATACGAGTTCTGCGCGACGACCGCCGACCGGTCGGCGGTACCGCTGAGGAAGGTCAGGTGCGTGATCCAGACGGTGAAGAAGTAGCCGGCGGTGGTGGTTGTGAAGAGGGCCGTCAACGCGGCGTGGCTTTTCCAGTTCCAGCCGTGCACAAGGTACACGCAGAGGGCGAGCACGAACGCCAGGGCCGGGAGGGTCAGGAGGGCGCTGCTGAGGATCGCGCGCAGCCCTTTCCCACGGGCGACGGCCATGGCGATTACCATGACGGCCGCGAGCAGTCAGACGATGACCGGCTGGCCACGCGTGTAGGTGGGTCCGTCTGCGTACGAGATGGCATTGACCAGCTCAGCTCGCCGGTGGCCAGGGTTACCAGCACCTCGTCCCCACCATACGGCTGCTCGTACGTGTCACGCAGGTACGCGCCGATCGGCTTGGGCGAAGGGGGACCCATCCTGAGCGCAGCCGGAGAGCAGCAGGGGCAGCGCGAGCAGGATGGGGAGTCACCAATGGCGGGTCGGGCGTTGGGTCCAAGGCATACTTTGACCCACCATATCTGCACTTCTGTACAGATAAAAGCTTGCAGCTGCGCTTTCCACCATTATTTGTCGGCTCCCCCAACCCCGCTGGCGCTCACGCCCGTCACCAGCGCTTCCCGAATCCCCTGCGCGATGCCCAGTGCCACCCGGTCCAGGTAGTTGGGATTCTGGAGGTTTAGGCCGTCCACCGGGTGACTGGTGTACCCAATCTCAATCAAGGCCGCAGGAATGCGGCTGTTGCGCAGCACCGCCAGGGAGCGGTTGTTCCTGAGCCCCTGCGAGAACGCGCCCGTGACCGCAATCACGTTGTTCTGAATCAAAGCCGCAAAGGCACTGGACAGTGGGTGGTTCGGATTCCACCATGTTTCCACCCCGTACCCCCGGATGGCGCTGGCCGCTGGCATCGCGTTCACATGGATGCTCAGGAACAGCTGCGTGCCGGGCGTGCCCATGGCAGCACGCGCATTCAGATCAGCAGCCTTGTCCGCAAAGAGTTCCCGGTCGGTTTCCCGCGTCATGACCACCTCCACCCCAGCTGAGCGCAACAGATCCCTAACCCGCAAGGACACGTCCAGTGCCACCTGCTTTTCGGTCACCGCACCCACACCCCCGGGATCATGACCTCCGTGCCCCGCGTCAATCACCACGCGCGGCTTGACCCACTGGGTACGCATCGCCAGGATGGCTGCGCCCCCCAAGGCGGTCACTGTGGGTATGGCGGCCAACACGCGCTCCCTGGTGGTGAGGGGCGTCAGGTCCGCCAGAGCGGGCGAAAGGTCGATAGCCAGTCGGGACCGGTCGGAACCCGACAGTGGTTCCACCAGTTGGGCGCGCCAGCCACTGCGCGCGGCGACCGGCGTGCCCGTGAGCAGCGTCACCGTGACCCCGTCGGGCGTGGGGTCATAGCGCCACGCCCGCACTTCAGGACTGACATTCTGAGCAGAGCGCGCCTCAGCGCTGACGCCCGTCAATTCCACCCTCAGCCCGAGGCCACTGGGAACCATGTGGTACCGCGCGCCGGGCGGCAGGTCCAGCACCACGCGGGTCAAGCCGGGATTCGTGCTGATGCGCGGCGTCAGCAGGGGAGTGCCTGTCTGAAGGCGGCCCGGCACCTCTCCGCTCAGGGCGCTCGACTGGCCGGGCGTCTGCCCCGGCAGGGCCGGAGGGGTGGGCGGCGGCGTGACGCCCGCCACCGAGGAGATGACGTCGCTCGGCGTCAGGCCCGCGTCGAGCGGCGCGCTGGACGACACGAGGCGGGGCGCGGCGTTCACCGCTGGGCTTCCTGGGCGGCCCACGCCCCCGGGTGAGGGCGCCGCCACCGCGTCGGCGCGCAGCCCCCGTAAGGAGTCCCCTGCCCCCCCGTGCAGCGTGGGTCCAAAATCCAGAATCAGGACGCGCGTGCCGCGCGCGAGGGTCGCCTCACTGGCCCGCCACCCCTCCGTCCGCACGAGCGCAAAGGGCGTGGCCAGCCACACCTGCGTGTTTGAAGACCGGTAGGCCGTCACGCTGGGGCCCAGCGCCGGGCGAACGGCCGGTAGGACCGGCGCGCCAGACACGTCGATGCGCAGGCCATCTGCGGTGGGGGTCAACCGGTACGTCACGCCCGGCGGGAGGTCAAAGACCACACGCGTCGTGCCGCCCTCGCTGCTGAATCTCGGGCTGCCAAAGGCGGGCGCGGGCCTGGTGTCAGCAGGCTGCCCCGTAGAGGCCGGGCGTCCCGCGTCAGGTGCCGCCGCGCCAAGCTGCGGTGTGGGCTTCACCGGGAGGGGCGGGGCGCCCTGAACGGGTCCCGTCTGCGACGCGGCCTGGGCCGCGCCGAGGCCAAGCGCTGCGGTGAGCAGCAGGCTGGTGATGGCCCCGGGGCGGTGCACTGGAGAATCGGGGCATCGTTGACCTCTGGAGGGGGTGAAGCCGAGATGGCGGGGTCATCATAGGGGGGTGAGCCTTGAGCCTTCGGCGCTGCGGCACATCCCAGGAACACCCGGCGCGTGGCTCAGAGCACGCGGCTTGAGCGGCCCTCCCAAGCGCAGGACGCGGGCCCGGACCGCCTGGAGCACAGGGCTGCCCAGCCTGAGGACGGTGTTCATCCCCTGCCCGTGAACCGGGGTGGGTGGGTGGACAGCAACGGGACACATGCATGGGCTATCTTCAGTATACCTGTACAGGCTTACAGGTAACAGGGCGAATGGGCATGGGCGGCTGCGCCCGTCTTCCTCCTGGGGCCGACAGCCACGGCGACCCAACGCTTCACCACCTGAAGGCCTGACTGTTCATGCCCGGGCCTGAGCCCGCCTCGCCGCGCCGGCCGCCTCTTGCGGAAGGAGAACCCATGAAGAGAATGCTGTTGACCTTGACCGTCCTGCTCGCCTCCTGCAGTCAAGGCGAACGTGAGATCGAAGGCGTGACGTCCTTCAAGCACGACGGGGGCGACCACCAAGAAGGCCGCGTCCACTACGCCCAGCGGCCACCGGCGGGCGGCGCGCACCGCCCGGCCTGGCAGAACTGCGGCGTGTACGACCGCCCCCTCTATGACGAGTACGCCGTACACAGCCTCGAACACGGCGCCGTGTGGCTCACCTACACGCCGGACCTGCCTGCCGAACAGGTGAACGCCCTGAAACAGCTGGTGGAGGGCCGCACCCACGCCCTGCTCTCCCCACACGACACCCAGACCGCTCCAGTGGTGATCACCGCGTGGAACAAACAGCTGCACGTGCAGGACGCCACAGACGCGCGCCTGAAGCGGTTTTTGCAGAAGTACGAGCAGGGCGGGGAAGCGCCCGAGATCGGGGCCTCGTGCAGCGGCGCGTACAGCGGCACGGTCTGAGCCTGTGGGCAGGCGGCGCGCTGGCCGCTGCGATCCTCAGCGTGTTCTCCGCTGCCCTTTGGCCCCACTCGCCCACGGAGGGCAGCGCCGACGTGACGTTCGCCCGGGACATGAGCGCGCATCACGCGCAGGCGGTGAACATGAGCGTCACCCTCTTCGACCGCGCCCGGGACCCAGCGGTCAAGCGCCTCGCGCAGGACATCCTCCTCACGCAGCAGGCGCAGATAGGTCACATGGGCGGCTGGCTGATGGCGTGGGGCCGTCCCCTCTCGGGCATCGAAGCGCCCATGGCGGGCATGCACCGCGCGCACATGGGCCTCGCTTCCCCAGAACAGGAGCGGGCCCTGCAGAGCCTTCCGGTCGATCAGGCTGAAACGCAGTACCTGACCTTGATGCGCCGGCATCACCAGGGCGGCGTGGCGATGGCGAGAGGCGCGCTGAAGCGGGTGCAGCGGCCGGAGGTGCAGGCATTCGCCCAGCGGGTGATCGTCTCGCAGGCTTCAGAAGTGCGGGCCATCGAGGCCATGCTGCAAAACCGCAGGGCCGGGGGCGCGCCAACAGAAGAGCACCACACCCGTCTGGAGGGCCTGGACCATGAATGAGTACCGACAAAGCCGCTGGGAGACGCACCGGCCGGACCAACCGCTGAGGCAAGGCCGTTGGAGTTGCCGGACGGGAAGTCAAGACCTTCCAGCGTCAATGGGCGAGGCGCCGTGACGCCCGACCGGCCCCCTCCCCTGTGGAAGCGCCTGCTGCCCCCCCTTCTTGCGGCGGGGCTCGCCACCAGTTTGGCCGTGGCGCTGCTGAACCCCGCCCGGAACGCCACGTCCGGTGGCCCTCTCGTGGGGCGACCTGCTCCAGACTTCACCTTGGAAAGCCTCGATGGGGTTGATGTTCGCCTCGCCGCCCTCAAAGGCCGGCCGGTCGTGTTGAACTTCTGGGCGTCGTGGTGCGCGCCCTGCCGGGAGGAAGCGCCCCTGTTCCGCGAGTTGAGTGAGCGGCAAACAGCGGGCAGGGGCCTCGCCGTGATTGGGATTCTCTTTCAGGAGCCCAAAGAGGCCAACGCCCGCACATTCATCCGTGAGTTCTCGCTGGCCTACCCCAACCTGCGGGACCCGAAATCTGCGACCGCCATCAACTACGGGGTGGCGGGCATTCCAGAAACGGTCTTCATCGATCGGCAGGGGGTCATCCAGTTCATGGACCGGGGCGGCCTCACCCGCGAGCGATTGAACATGGGCCTGGAGACCATCGGCGTGCCTGGCCTCTGATCAGGATTCTGGCGCTTCCGTTGCCTTGCCATGGCGGCACACGAGTGGAGACCGTGCCGCTTCGTGGCCCCGGCCACGCATTCAGGCTTGCTCCAAGCCCAACAGCTCGCCCCGGGCCAACCCATGAATCACCTGCGTCCCCAGCGCCTGTGCATCCCGACCAACGCCGCCCAACAACGCCGACGCCCGCGAGCGCTGCCAGGACAGGCCCAGGAAATACACCCCCGGGACCGTCCCCACGCCCCCTGCGTGCCGCGGTCGACCTTGGGCATCCAGCACACCAACGTCCAGCCAGCGGTAGTCCGGGCGGAATCCCGTCGCCCACACCACCGCGTCCACCTCCGCGAGTTGCCCGTCCATGCTTCTGACTGTGCGCCCCTCTGCGCCCGTTACCCGGGCCATGAGCTGCACCCGTCCTGAACGTGCCAGGTGCCGAAGGTCCGTGCCGATCACCGGGTCACGCCGCCGGAAGAACCGACCCACCCATGACTCGGCCCGCACCTCGAAGAGCCCCAGCAGGCTCAGCAGGTCAAAGATGTCCCGCCCAAGCAGCCGTTGCGGCAGATGCGGCTGACGTCGCCCCAGCGCCAGGGTGACCTCATGCGTGCGGGCCACTTCCGCAGCGATCTGCGCGCCGGATTTGCCTGATCCAACCACCACCCGTCCTGGGAGCAGCTGCGCAGGCTGCTGGTACGCGCTGCTGTGCACCTGCACGACCTCAGCGGCGAGGTCCTGCGCCAAGCTCGGGATGAAGGACACCTGAAAAGGTCCTGTCGCGACCACCACGGCCCGCGCACGCCGCACCTCCCGCGCCGTGCGCACCTCAAAGGCACCCCCGACGCGCCGCACCCCAGTCACTCGGGTGTTGAGCATCACGGGGAGGGCAAACTTGCGGGCGTAGGCCTCCAGATACTCAGCCACATCATCTTTGGTCGGATAACGCTCCGGATCCCCTGGGAACGGCAATCCGGGCAAGGCGTTGCGTTTGGCTGGCGTGAACAGGACCAGCGACGCGTACCGTGATCGCTAAGCGTCGCCCACGCGGCCTGACGCTTCAAGAATCTGGAAGCGCACCCCGGCCTGCTGCAGGACGTACCTCAGGGCCAGGCCTGCCTGGCCCCCACCAATCACCATCACATCGAGCATGATCGCCCTCCCAGGGGCCGCGTGAAGTCCAGGGGCACCAGGACACCCCCTCGTCTGACGACAGCACGCGACGCTGTCGTCCTGGATTTTCAACCTGAAGCGTCGCGTGCACCACCGGGGGATTGGACCGCGCAGCACCTGGGACCGCTTCAAGACGCCGCTGTGCACACACGGCGTGAGTTCCATCACTTGCCCTCACACGGTGTGCCAGGGTCAGGGACGCCGATCTTGAGCTTGTTCGCCCGCCTCCGCCGCTTCAGCGAGGATCTCCCGGCCACCGTTGGCGGCGATGGCCGAGACCAGCACCCCCAGGATCAGGTCCGGCAGGTTCGAGTCCAACCACAGCACCAGCGCGCCGGACAGCACAATGGCCAGGTTCACCAGCGAGTCGTTGCTGGTAAAGATGGACGACGCCTTGAAGTTCACGTCATCGCCCTGGTGGCGCTTGAGAAGGCGCAGGCAGACCAGGTTCAGCCCGGCGTTGACCGCCGCCATGGCCATCATGGCGGGACCGATCGGCGCTTCACCACCGAAAAACCGGCGCAGCACTTCTGCGAGCAGCAGCACGCTCAGGCCGATCAGAAGCCAGCCGGACAGGCGAGCGGCGCCCACCTTGATGGTGGCGGTGCGGCCCACCGCGTACAGGCTGACCCCGTATACGGACGCGTCGGCCAGATTGTCGAGGGCCGCGCCGATCACGGCGGTCGAGGACGCCCAGAGGCCGACTGCAATCCCTAGCAAGCACTGCGCGAGGTTGATCAGCAGCACCAGCCACAAGATCCGGCGGTCGGCGGCCTGGTTGGCGTCGAGATTCGGTTCGTCGTGCTCACTCATGGGCATTCACCTCTGGTCAGTTCCGTCATTCGTGGCGGGTGCGGGGGCCCCTTGAGGGCCCTTGTTGATGCACGCTGAGCTCCGGGGGCATGGGGTGGGCCGGCGATACCGCAGCAACGGGTGGACGGCGCGCAGCGTAGGAATCCGCCTCACCGCCCGCCAGGCGAGCCGCTCCAGGGGGCGCAACCGGGCGAATCCGGGACGGTCCAGCAGGCCCACATGCTCCAGGCGTGTCGGGTGCGGCGCCCACGCCCTCCCTTGTCGGGGACCGCGCAGACCCCTCCGCAGCTGCGCGCCTGACGCCTGCAAGGCTGGGGGCCACGCGCCCAGACGTGTCCCCAGTGGACAGCGGGCATATCGAACCGCCGTTCACCGGGGGCCAACGGCCCGCTGAGCCGTGTGGCCAGCGCACGGACGTCCGCCTCCAGCAGGTCCGTCAGGAGGCCTGCGGGGACACGCCGCGTTGGCCGGTCTGTTGGCCTTTGGGTCCGCCCCAGCCCCCCGGTCACCGGCGCGCCAGGCCTTCGGTGCCCGGGGCCTTCTGTGCGGGGGTCGACCATGCGGCGGAGCGCGGTGCCCCCCGGCAGCTCCAGGTCGAACCCGCGCACCTGAAGAGACGGACGAACGCGGTCGACCCGGCCGTCCAGCCCGCACCCCAGGTGGAGGGCCGTGGCCGCTGGATGCCGCGTGGGAAAGGCGGGGGTCAACGGGTCCAGGTGCCGCGCGCGCAGGGCCCGGCAGAATGCTTCGCCGCGCAGCACGGGCACCGTGGGCACCGTCCGCCCCAGGCGGCGCAGCACCTGCGCGGCCGCCCCGCCGGGCCGTATCGGCTCAGACCACGCGTTCTGCCGGGCCTTGGCCACCAGCGGAATGGGGCGGGTTTCCTGCGCGGGGGTGAGCGGCACGGCGCCGTTCATCCTCCCCTTGTCGCGTGGACGCGGCGCCCAGCGCCACGGGACACCCGCCAGGTTCTGACCCTGACCGCGCCGCGACCCGCAAACGCCTCCTCACCGCGTGGACCGGTCAGGGCCCGGTCTTCAGCGTGGCTGCTGGCGGTCATGCGGGCCGCCTACGGGGACCGGCGCTGGGCACTGGCCGGCGAGGTGGGCGTCTTGCGGCGGAAGTTGAGCAGGAGGAGCAGCGCGGTGCCTGACACCACCCAGATGTCTGCCAGGTTGAAGATGGGAAAGTTGCCCTGTCCGAGCAATTGCGTGACGAAGGAAAAGGAGTGGGATGACAGCGTATCCACCACTTTGCCTAGCCGCCAACCGTCCAAGGCGTTGCTCAGCGCTCCCCCAGCGATGAGGGCGAGGGCTGCGCCTGTCAGGGGCGCAACGGGGCGGCGCAGAAGGTACACGATCAGCCCAGTACCCACCACCCCGCGGAGCGCGGCAAGCGGAAGGGCTGCGCCCGAAAAGAGGCTCCATGCCGCGCCTGTGTTGTACACCAGTCCCAGGCTGAGCACGTCCGGGATGAATTCGCGGAACTCGCCTTCTGTAAACGTCCGTACCGTCCAGACCTTCAGTGCCTGATCCAGCATTACACACAGGAAGACACCCAGAAGATATGCCGGGCCACGCCGCCGCGCGGACGCTGTCAGCGCCATAACGCCCAGCCCAGGATGGCGAGGCCCACCAGTATGCGGTATATCGCGAAGCCCCGAAAGTCGTGCCGGGAGACGTACTTCAGCAGCCAACCGATAGCCAGCAGCGCCGTCACAAACGATACGAGCATCCCAACGAGTAGCGGGCCTAGCTGCGTGCTGTCGAGCGCTTCCCGCCCTTTGATCAGCGCGTACAGGGTCGCCAGGCCGAGCGTTGGGATGGATAAATAAAACGAGAACGCGGTGGCGGTGGGCCGGTCCAGTCCCGTCAGCAGACCGCCGATGATGCTGGAGGCACTCCGAGACACGCCTGGAATCAGCGCGAGGCATTGGGCGCACCCCACGATCAGCGCCTGACGGGGGCTGACCTGCGTCAGGACGGTGGTACGGGCCGTGAACGCGCGGCCCTCAATCAGCCACAGCACGGCACCGCCGAGCATCAGGGAGAGGCCCACAGTGACTGGAGAGAACAGGTAACGCGTGATGGCATCACTGAACAAGAAACCCAGTGCAGCGGCTGGAAGGAAGGCCAGCATGATCCCAAGCCATAGGCCGCGCACCTCCGAACGTTGCGGTAGCGCCCGGGCCTGACCGAGCAGTTCACGCCAGTAGTACGTGATAACGGCCAGCACAGCTCCAAGCTGGATGACGATCTCGAAGGTGCCGCCCGCATCGCGGAAGTTCAGCAGGTCAGCGGCGACGATCAGGTGACCTGTGGAAGACACCGGCAAAAACTCAGTGATGCCCTCAACGAGGCCTAGGAGAGCAGCAGTAACAGTGTCGTTCAAGAGGGAAGGTCCTTGTGGAGTAAGGGTGGAACCGGCGGCGGTTCTCACATGGCTTCGGCGTGCTCCAGCACGTCCGCGAGGAGCCGCGTGACGCCGTCGTTCGCCAGTCGGTAGTAGGCAATGCGGCCCACCTTCTTGAAGGTCACCAAGCCCAGGGCGCGCAGGTGGCGCAACTGGTGACTCATGGTGGATTCGTTGATGCCTGCAATCACGGCCAGATCACATACGCACAGCTCTTCGAGTGCGAGGGCAGACAGAATGCGCAGCCGCGTGGGGTCCGATACCACCTTAATAAGGTTGGTGGCGCGTTCGATCAGCGCGTCATTCGGCAGTCGTGTCAAGGCGCGCGCGACGGCATCCGGGTGGACGCAGTGAATGTCGCAGTCGGCTGTGCGCTCGGGCTTCACGTCTGGTGTGGTGGTCATGCGTCATTCTCTCGCAGGGCGGCCTCCAAAAAGGGACGTTGATCGTCAAAGGTACCGAAGAAGGCTTCCTCACCGATCACCGTCACGGGCGCGATGCGAACCCTTGCCTTGGCCTGCATCTCGGCCAGGGCCGCTGGGTCCTCACGGACATTTTTCTCGGTGTAGGGCACTCGACGCGCGGCAAGGAAGCGTTTGATTGCCTCGCAGGAGGCGCAGCCGGGCACGGTGTAGACGGTTACGGTCTTCATGGGGACTCTCCTTGTCGGCGGTGTAGGACGCTGGGGTGGTGCCGCTGCATCCGGGCTGAGGTCACCTTGGGGAATAGGGTCCTTCCGGTCTGGTGTGCAGCCCGACGCGCAAGCCGCCTTGAGGACGCAGGATCAGTGATAAAGCGGGCACCACGCGGCCGGACGCCAGGACCGGCAGAGATGTATACGTCGTCTCCTTTCAGCTGGGGCGGAAGCGCAGCAGGCGCAGAGCGTTGGCGGTGACGAGTACGGTGGCGCCCGTGTCGCTGAGGATGGCGGGCCACAGGCCGGTGATGCCCAGCAGCGTGGTCACCAGGAAGATGGCCTTGAGCCCCAGGGCGAAGGTGACGTTCTGACGGATATTGGTCATCACGGCGCGGGACAGCTGAACGAGGTCGCTGACGCCCGTGACACTGTGCCGCAGCAGGGCGGCGTCGGCTGTTTCCAGTGCAACGTCTGTGCCGCCGCCCATGGCGATTCCGACGTCGCTCTGCGCGAGTGCGGGCGCGTCGTTGATACCGTCACCTACCATGGCGACCTTGCCGCCCTGCTTAAGGTCGGCGATGCGCCGCAGCTTGTCTTCCGGCATCAATTCGGCTTCTACATCCAGGCCAAGGTCCCCCGCAATGGCGTGCCCGGTGCGGGCGTTGTCGCCAGTTAGCATGATGGAGCGCACACCCAGGGCATGGAGCTTGGTGATGGCCACTTTGGCGTCGGCACGCGGCTCGTCCCGGATGGCGAGCAGTCCCAACGGGACGGGACCGTCCAGCAGCACCACGACTGTCTTCCCCTGCTGTTCAAGGGCTTCGATGCGGCGCTGCATGTCGGGGGCCAGGGACGCCACTTCCTGCGCGTAGCGGGGTGAGCCCACAGCCAGGGCGCGGCCACCGACGGTCGCTGTGACGGCCTTGCCCGGAATGGCCCGGGCGTTGTCCGCAGCGGGAAGGGCCAGGTCACCTGCATGACTGAGGATGGCTTTGGCGAGTGGGTGCGCGCTGCCCGTTTCGACGGCGGCAGCCAACATCACGACTTCCTGCTCGGACGCGCCCAGCGCCAGGATATCTGTGACTTTCGGTTTGTTCTCGGTGAGGGTGCCCGTCTTGTCAAACGCGATGGTGTTCACGCTGCCGATGGTTTCCAGGGCGGCCCCACCCTTGATCAGCAGACCCTGCCGGGCACCGGCACTGATGCCGCTGGTCACGGCGGCGGGCACACTCAGGACCAGGGCGCAGGGGCAGGCGATCAGCAGCAGCGCGACGCCCTTGTAGATCCATTCGTGCCACGGCTGACCGAACAGCAGTGGGGGGAGGACGGCGAACAGTAGCGCGATCAGCATGGCAGCGGGGGTATACCAGCGGGAGAAGCGGTCGATAAAGCGCGCGGTGGGTGCCTTGGCGGACTCGGCCTCCTCGACGAGGTGAATGATGCGCGCGATGGTGTTGTCATTCGCGCCCCGGTCCACACGGACGGCCAGGACACCGTCAGTGTTGATGCTGCCAGCGTACACCGTGTCGCCAGCGCCCTTGTGCACGGGCACGCTTTCGCCGGTGACGGGGCTGTCGTCGAGGTTAGAGCTGCCCTCGGTGATGGTGCCGTCAGCAGGGACGCGGCCGCCTGGCTGTACACGCACCAGTTGACCAACCTGCAACTGCTCAACAGGCACCTCGCGGGTCTGGCCGCCGTCCAACAGCAGGGCCGTTTTCGGCGCGAGGGCCGCCAGCGCCTGGATGCCGGCCCGGGCGCGGCCCGCTGCGATGTTCTCCAGCAGTTCACCAACCGCGAACAGGAACACGACCAGCGCGCCCTCCGCGGCTTCGCCAATGGCAATGGCCCCAATGGCGGCCACGCTGATCAGGGTGTTGATGGTGAAGGGCTCGCCCAGACGGGTGCTGGCCAGCGCTTTGAGCACCAGCGGCCAGACGCCGATCAGAGTGGCGGCTGCGTACGCCCAGAAGGCGAGAGGCGGCGCGACCAGGCTGAAGATGAAGGCCAGGCCGAGCAGCGCGCCGGTCAGGAGGACGTTGCGGCCCTTGCTCGTTTGGTACCAGGGCATCTCCATCCGCGCGGGACGAGGCGCGGAAGTGGCACCTGCGGCAACGGGCGCGTCGACCTGCTGTTCAGGGGGATAGCCCATGGAGCGCAGGGCCTGCTCCAGCTGCGCGCGCGGGGTGCGCGATTCATCCAGGGTCAGGCTGAGCACCTGCGTGGTGAAGTTGACCTTGGGATCGCCGGCTCCTGGGAGTCGGGAGACGACTCCTTGCACCTTGGCCGCGCAGTCCGCGCAATCCATGTTGTTCACGAAGTAGCGCAGGGGTAGGCTGGTGGATGTGGCTGGAGCAGGCTCCAGCGTGGGGGGGTAGCCCAGGGAACGGAGGGTGCTTTCCAGTTTCTCGCGGGGCAGTTGCGTCTCGTCGAGGCTCAGGCTCAGTGTCTGCGTGGTAAAGTTGACTTTGGGGTCACCTATGCCGGGTAGGCGGCTGAGGGCACTCTGGACGGTGCGGGCGCAGTCGGCACAATCCATGCGTTCCACGAAGTAGCGCAGTGGCGTGCCAGATGTGGGGGGAGAACCGGTCATGGCTTACGATATCTGTATGAGTGTACAGATATCAAGTGCAGGGATGAGTGATAAGTTCGGCAGGAAGCGCCGACCGTGGCCATTGGGGGCTCTGGGGAGCGTTCTGTTCTCCGCGCTGCTGGGCAGCTTACTGGCCCTGATGGCTTATATGTACTAGTGGCTTGTCAGCAATGGTTTGTCAGTAAGCACGAGCCCCTAGTCGCAGTTCTGGTGCGTGAGGATCCCTCGGCCATAGGGGGTCAGGACAGGAGTCCACCCCTCCGTGAGCTCTTCAAGACGCGCCCAATCACATTCAAGTTGTGCAGGTTCATCTTTCTCTCGAGTGGTATGCCAGAGCGTAATCCCTCGGACAATATCCGCTAATACCTGCAGGTCCCTCTCCTTCCAACTTTCGTATGGTGTGCCTGAGCCAGGCGGATTTCCACAGTACCGGGCGAAGAACGTCTTCAAAGTATTGAGGTGCTGAGCTCAGCACCTGACACTTTGCGGTGAATGGCGTCTCAGACGCCATTCAACATGACGAAGGGCAGTATCTGGGTCTGTGACGATCCCCGATCCTGCCCGCTTCCATGCTGACACGCTTGCGACCCACCTGAAAAGCCGCCTTCCTCATCGTCGCCTCGACGCCCTGAAGCGGCTTGCAGAAGTGCTCCTGGCGGTGCTCCAGGCTGAGTCCACCCTGCACCGCAAGATCGCGCTCCATCTGCCCCGGGAAGCGAGTCTTGAATCCAAGACTCGCACGGTCGCCCGGGTCTTCCACGATGCTCAGCTCACCCAGCAGGACGTCACAGACGTCCTGCTCCCGCTGATCCCCGATGGCAAGCTCACGCTGATCATGGACCACACCACGTGGCACTACGGTCAGACCCCGCTGAACATCCTCGTGCTGGGCGCACTCCTCGGGGGCGTAGTGATCCCACTCGTCTGGTCGATCCTGCCCCATCAAGGAAACAGCTGTACTGCCGCCAGAATCCTGCTGGTTGCTCGATTGCTCAAGGTACTGCCCGCTCGACGGTGGGCCGTTGTGATCGCAGATCGGGAGTTCGTGGGGCGCGAGTGGTGCTCGTTCCTGCGCTGGAAACGTATCCGGCACTGTATCCGTATCCGGGAAAACACCAGGATTGAGGACGAACTGGTGCGAGACCTGTTCACGACCCTACAACTAGCTGTACTTCGGGGAATATTCAGGGGCCGCTGAACAACGCTGTACAGCACACACAAAGGCGGCACCGGTCTCCTGATCGCTGGGGAACTTCCCCAGCGATCTCCCTTCGAATCTCAGGCACAGACTCGCCAAAAAAACCGTCCAACTGGGCCAGGCGGAGCCATTGCAGGAACAGCAAGGCAACCAAACACAACGTCGCATGGTGGTTCAGCCCTTGCCAGCTTCTCCCTTCAAAGTGACTCAGCCCGACCTCCTGTTTGAGTTCCCGGTGGCCCAGCTCGCAGGCCCAGCGTTGCTTGGTCACTCGAATCAGGTGATCAAAAGATGTCTCTGACGGCAAATTACAAAGGTAATACTTCCGTTCCCCTCGGCCACGCTGCTCCCCGATCACCCAGGCACCTTCTCCTGGAAGGTGCTGTCCTCGGGTGTTCTCGTTGCCATCCGCGAGACGGACATATTTCGCTGCGAACGTCCCGACCAGCGGCCCCTTCGTCCCTTGGCGCCAGAGCACGTGACGCCAGCGTTCACGGCTCAGCACCGCCTCGATGGTCTCTGCATCCTCCGATGGAGTTGGATGCTTCTGGGGGCGACCCCGAAAGTGCTTTGGGATCGGGATGAGGTGGACATGGGCCGGATACACGTGTTGGGTGCGGATGGTCCCCACCGACCACCGCAAGCCGCGAGCCGTCAGAGCGTGCCGGAATTTTGCGTTGACCCCGTACCCCGCATCGGCGAGAACCATCCCGTACTGCACACTCCCTGTCAGATCATCAATCTCCCGCAGGGCAAGTTCCCATTTGGTGGACCCCAGCGGGTGTTCCGCAGGAATCCCCGCCTGCACACACCGCTCTGGATTCGTAGACCACTCCGATGGGAGGAACAGCCTCAGGCGCAAGGGGATGGGAATCTCATTCCGGGCAAGGGTCACTGAAACCAGGCACTGACAGTTGGTGATTTTCCCCGCCTGCCCGGAGTACTGCCGCCCAACCCCAACAGACCGGGAGCCGAACTTTGTCAGGCAAGTATCGTCGATGATCAGCACAGCATCTTTGCCACCCAGGAGGTGCCCTGCACGGTCGGCGACGATGCGTTCGAGTCCCTCCGTGGTCCAGGGGCTGTCGGTGATGAAGTGCTGCAGGTGATCCTGTTTCCCTGGGGCGACTTGGTCAGCCAGGGGTTGCATGCTTTTCCGTTGGGCAGGGCTACACAGACCTTGCACGTATACCGGGGCCCAGCGCTGCTGGGCCTGGTGGCGAAAACACGTGAGAAACGGGGAAAACCAGCTCGGAAAGTGCCGGCTCCACTCCAGGCGTCGAAAACGCTTCAACAAGAAGGCCAGCATGGCAGATGCTGGCCAAGACGATGCCCCTGAATATTCCCCGAAGTACAGCTAGTAGGCCGTCAAGAAAGGTCTGTCTGAGGGTGCCCCAATTGCGGTTCCAGCCGATTTGCAAATCTCAGCGTACCTCAGCTCGCCTGGAACAGGCGGGCAAATTCGTATGGGGTCCGGCCACCAAGCGAGGTGTGGGGCCGGAGATCGTTGTAGTCCTGGCGCCAGGCTGTGAGGATGAGGCGAGCCTGATCCAGGCTCTGGAACCAGTGGAGATTGAGGCACTCGTCCCGGACCCGACCATTGAAACTCTCGATGTAGGCGTTCTCCACAGGCCTTCCAGGCCGGATAAAGGTGTGCGTGATGCCGCGGTCGTGGGTCCAGAGATCCAGAGCCTTCCCTGCGAACTCCGGGCCGTTGTCAGTGGTGATCGCCTGGGGTGCGCCCCGGAAGCGAATGACCGCCTCGAGGCTGCGGACGACATCATGGCCTGTGATGGAGATGCCGACGTGCATCACCAAGCACTCCCGCGTGAAGTCGTCCACGACGTTCAGCACACGGAACCGCTGCCCGGAAGCCAGCTGATCAGCCATGAAGTCCAGACTCCACCGCTAATTGGGCGCAGAAACCTGCGGTTTCTGCTGACGCTCTCCAACGCTGAGCTTCCGGCGCTCCTTCTTTCGAACAGCCAGCCCTTCTGCCCGATAGATCCGGTAAACACGTTTGTGATTCACGGTCTCACCTTCCCGACCCAGCATCAGGTGAATCCGCCGGTACCCGAACCGAGGCCGTTCCCGTGCCAGCACGCGGAGACGCTCAACCAGTTGCTGGTCCTTTTCCCTTTTAGGGCTGTTCCGTCTGTACGTGGTCCGGGAGAAGCCCAGCACCCGGCAGGCCCGACGTTCACTGATCGTGAACGAGTCTCGCAAGAGGGCCACCATCTGCTTCTTGAGGGGCGTTTGCGCCTGGGACGTCGTCCCAGGCGTCACCACTTTCGCCCCACCACCTCTTTGAGCATGGCGTTGTCGAGCGCCAGGTCCGCTACCAGCTTCTTGAGACGCTGATTTTCGGCTTCCAGCTGACGGAACTTGCGGGTCTCGTCTTTGGTCATGCCGCCGTACCTGGCTTTCCAGCGGTAGATCGTGGTCATCGCGACTCCATGGAGTCGCGTCAGGTCGCTGATCGGGGTTCCGGCTTCAAGCTGCCCGAGAATCTCCAAGATCTGCTGCTCCGTGTACCGTTTGCGTTTCATATTTCTCCCAGTCTGCTGCTCGATTTGCAATCAGACTGGCACCGGAAACAGGGGCAAGGTCACCCTCGTATATCTGGGCGAGGCGCGTCTATCTTCGGCGATCTCCATACCGCGTCGACCCGCGCAGCCTGTACGCCGATAGGGCCAGAATCACCAGCAGCACCACCGAAGCGGGGTGCAGTTCCCCGTACAGATCCGGGGGAACTTGGTCGGCGACCGCCCACTGTGTCCATGCCTGCATCTCTGGCAGATCTAGAGCAGTATGGCCACGAATAGGAGCTTCATTCCCACACGTCGTACTCGATCAATGACGCGCCTGGCGTGGGGTGACCCTAGGCCTATGAATTGTATCTCAAGTGAATTTTACGACTGTATACCTGAACATATGAACGCTCGCTCAGGTATACTGGAGGCATGGCTTCCTACCCTCAGGCTGACCTGCCCGAACCCTCGCAGCCACTCACGTACTTTGTGGACGGCATGGACTGCGCCAGTTGCGTCGCTAAAGTCGAGCGTATGGTCGACACGCTTCCCGGAACCGAGGGCGTGAAAACCAGCTTCACCAAGCAAACCTTGACTCTGCACCTCGACGAGCATCAGACCTCCCGAGCCACCCTGGAAAAAAATCTGAAAGCCCTTGGCTATACGCCCTCTCTGCTGCGTTCATCCCCTCCAGCGGTCGCCAGCACCTCCGAAACAGACGATCACACGAGACATGATCATGCGGAGCATGAGCACGCTGGCCACACGCATGAGGTTGCCCCCGCCGGTACCCCCTGGTACCGGACCGGACAAGGTCGTCTGGTCGTCACCTCTGGCATTCTCCTCCTGGCCGCCTGGCTGTTCGGTTTTATCGAGCCCCGCTTCGCGACCGCTGGATATATCGCCGCAACCCTGCTGGGCGTCTGGCCACTCGCCAAGAAAGCCGTCGCCAGTGCCCGCCTCGGCGATCCCTTCAGCATCAACATGCTCGTCAGTCTCGCGGCCATCGGTGCGGTCGCCATCGGTGAGGCGCCTGAAGGTGCCGTCGTGGTGTTCTTCTTTGCCATCGGTGAACTCCTCGAAGGCGTCGCCGCTGGTCGAGCCCGCGCGGGCATCCAGGCCCTCGCCGCACTGGCCCCCAAAACGGCGCTCCTCGTCGAAGGCACAGGCACGCGGGAAGTGCCCGCCGACCAACTCCAGGTGGGTCAGACCGTACAAGTCAACCCCGGCGCACGCGTGCCCGCAGACGGGACGATCCTGCGCGGCACCTCCAGCCTCGACGACAGCCCCATCACTGGTGAGAGTGTGCCCGTGACGAAAAGTGCCGGCGACATGGTCTTTGCGGGGAGCATCAACACCGACGGCACCCTGGCCATTCAGGTGGAAAAGGCGGCCAATGACAACACCATCGCGCGCATCATCCACATGGTCGAGGAAGCCGAGAGCAACAAAGCGCCCACCGCCCGCTTCATCGACCGCTTCAGCCGCTGGTACACCCCAGGCGTGGTGCTGGTATCTGCACTGGTCGTCCTGATACCGCCCCTCGCATTTGGTGGTACGTGGCATGAGTGGCTGTACAAGGGCATCAGCCTCTTGCTGATCGGCTGCCCCTGCGCGCTGGTGCTCAGCGTTCCCGCGTCCATCACCAGCGCCATCAGTGCCGGTACCCGCCGGGGCCTCCTTATCAAAGGCGGGGGCGCGTTGGAAACCATCGGAAGCGTCAAGACCATCGCCTTCGACAAGACGGGCACCCTCACTGCCGGGAAGCCCAAAGTTACTGACGTTCTCGGACAAGGCCTGGACCGCACCGAAGTGCTGCGCCTCGCGGCGGCCGTCGAATCCGGCAGCAGTCACCCGCTCGCCAAAGCCATTACCCAGGCCGCGCAGGAAAGCAAGATCACTGTGCCACCGGCCGCAGACGCTCAGGCCCTGCCAGGGAAAGGCGCGACCGCTACGGTAGAAGGCCGCGCCCTCAGTGTGACCTCGCCACGCCACGCAGACACCCTAGCCCCCTTGAGTGCGGCGCTCAGCGGCGCCATCACTTCTTTCGAGGAACAAGGCCGCACCGCTGTCGTGCTCCTGGATGGTCAGGCGCCGCTTGGGGTCATCGCCATCCGCGACGAGCCCCGACCCGACGCGCGCGCCGCCCTGGTACAGTTGCACGGCCTGGGTGTAAAAACGGTCATGTTGACCGGAGACAATGCCCGTACCGGTCAGGCCATCGCCCGCGACCTGGGACTGGACGTACAGGCCGAACTGCTTCCCGAAGATAAACTGCGCCTCATTGCCGAACTGAAAACCCAGGGTGGCGTGGCCATGGTGGGGGACGGCATCAACGACGCGCCGGCGCTGGCGCAGAGCGATGTGGGCATCGCCATGGGCGGCGGCACTGATGTCGCATTGGAAACTGCGGATGCCGCGCTGCTTCAGGAACGCGTCACCGGTGTGGCTGATCTGGTGGCCCTCTCCCGCGCCACGATGGGGAACATCAAGGTCAACATCGCCTTCGCGCTAGGGCTCAAGGCCATCTTCCTCGTCACCACCCTGTTGGGCTATACCAACCTCTGGATGGCCATCCTGGCTGACACCGGAGCCACCGCGCTGGTCACCGCAAATGCCCTGCGACTGCTGCGTTGGAAGAGTCAAGCCGCAACCAAGACGCCCCCCATCACCCCTGCGCCCCGCACCGCATAACGTCGAGCATGCCGGATATCACGCTCTACACTGTTCCGCAGTGCGCAGATTGCGAGGCGATCAAGCGCCTTCTCCAGCATGAGGGCGCCCCGTTCACGGAGAAAAACGTGCGTGGCGACCCACAGGCCCTGGCCGAGATGCAACGCCGCGCGGACGTGCGGATCGCGCCGGTCACGATCATCGACGAGCACATCTTTTATGGTCCTTTCAGTGACCAGCGTCCCAGGATTCTGGCGGCATTAGAGAAGCGCGCATGAGTGTTCCTCTCTCACAGATCCTGACCCTGACGATGATTCCGGTGGCGGCCACGGTGGTAGGCGGGGTGGCTGCTGCATTCCACGCCCCTGCAGAACGAACGCGCAGTTTCGTACAACATTTCGCGGCAGGTGTTGTCTTCGCGGTTGTCGCTGGAGAACTCCTGCCGGAAATCACAGCGGGGCATCAACCCCTCGGGGTCGTGATCGGCTTCGCATTAGGTGTGGCCGTCATGCTGCTGGTGCGGCAATGGGCTGAGCGCCTGGAGAACACCGCGCAGGGACGTTCCGCATCCACCGGGAATCTGGGATTGATCGTCGCGGTCGGCATCGACGTGCTGCTCGACGGGCTTCTGATTGGTGTTGGCTTTGCCGCTGGTGCACGGGTCGGTACCCTCTTGATCGTGGCACTGACGCTGGAACTCTTGTTCCTGGGCGTCTCTGTCGCGTCCAGTCTGGTTCAGGACGGGGCTTCTCGGGGGCGTGTGATCGGCACAGTCAGCGGCCTCAGCCTTTTGGTGATCGTGGGATCGCTCTTGGGGGGTACTCTCTTGCAAGGCCTCACGGGTCTGGCACTGGAGATCGTCCTATCGTTCGGCGCGGCAGCCCTCCTCTTTCTGGTGACCGAGGAGCTGCTCACTGAAGCGCACGAAGTGAAGGAAACGCCGTTGATTACGTCCGCGTTCTTCGCAGGGTTCGTAGCGCTCTATCTATTGGAGTTGCTGACCTGAGCAGCCGACTCAACCGACAGGGGTGGCTATTCTGGTCGGCCTGCGGCGCAGTGCTGGGTGCGTTGTATCCACCGTCCGCCCTAGGATGGCTGGCGCCCTTGCCACTCAGCCTGCTCTTTCGGGCCGTGTCACATGCTCCACCTCGTCAGGCATTCCGGATCACTTGGATCGTAGCAACGGCAATGTTTGGGGTCATGCTCAGCTGGCTCCCTCAGAGTCTCGGGGGAACATTGGGGTGGGGACTGAGCCTGCTGTTCCCCGTGCTGGTGGGCCTGCTGGGTTTAACCTGCGCGGGTACGGTGGCCGTGACCCGCTGGGCGGCCGGTTCATGGACATTGGGGACTTTGCCCCTGGCTTGGGTGTTGTTAGACGCGATGCGGGAAATAGGTGCATTGGCCTTCCCTTGGGGGGGATTAGGATATTTTCTGAGTGAGACACCATTGGTACAGGTGGCAGAGTGGGGCGGCGTTGGGTTGCTTGGACTGTTGGTTGGCGGAGCGGCGAGCGCTTTGGCTGCATGGTCCTGGCGTGGAGTCTGGATTGCGTTGTTGTGGGCGAGCGCTTTGACTTACGGACTGACAAGGCCGCCCGAGATGCCGGGGACTCGCTCAGCACTCCTGGTGCAGGGCGCGGTGGATCCACGGGCAAAGGTACAGGCCGATCCCTTACGGGAGTGGCAGCGGTACTGGTCATTGACCCGAGGGGCGCAGGTGACCGCACAGACATTGGTGGTCTGGCCGGAAGCGGCTGTGTCGTGGCCTCCCCCAGCGGGTCTCCAAGTTCCCGTGAAGGCAGCAGTGCTACTTGGGGCCTCAGAGGGGGGAACAACGCCCAAGAACTCCGTCTTCCTGGTGCAAGGGAATGCAATGGAGGGGCGGCAGGACAAGGTGCATCTGGTCCCGTTTGGAGAGTTCTTTCCAGGTCAGGCGAGATGGCCGGGGGCGTACCGCACCATATTCCGCTGGCTGGGTTTGCCTGATCTGGTGGGTCGGGTGCCGGGTCATGTGACTCAACCGTTACAGCTTGGTGATCTCCGGGCCGGAGTGCTGATCTGTTATGAGTCGGTGTTTGCTTCGCAGGCGCGTGAACTGGTCGCACGGGGCGCGAATGTACTGGTGACACCGTCGAATGATGCATGGTTCGGATCGTCCCGAGGCGCAGAACAGCACTTCCAGATGGGGCGGGTACGGGCGGTGGAGACCCGCCGGTGGTGGTTACGCGTGGGCAACGATGGGATTACGGCGGTAGTGGATCCGCAGGGGCGGGTGAGAAGGCGACTGGTCCGGTTTACTCCAGGGACCTTACCCGTGGTGTTTGACCTGCGCGAGGGCCGCACGCTGAGTGTGCAGTGGCCGGGATGGGTCGTATGGGGCGCTGCATTGGGATTGATCCTGGTTTGTCTCTATATGAGAACAGTTGCTCATATATGCAGACAAAGTCGCTGTTAAGGTAGGCCCCCGATGAACGTACGTTTTGTCCGAGCGACATTGCTTGTCGTCTTCCTCTGCACCTCGGTTCTGGCTGCTACCGTACAGGTCAAACGAGGTGACACTGTGTCAGGAATAGCCAAACAGCACAGGACGACAGTCCAGGCAATCCTGAATGCCAACCCTGGCCTCACGCCTCAACGCCTGACAGCTGGCCAGACGATTACCGTACCTCCCGCCTCCGCTCAGGCCATGTTGCAGCCAACAGGGATCCGAGTGACGGCTGTCCTTCCCGTGCAGGGGCGGTTAACTACCCCCCCGAGCACAGCTCATATGGGACTGGACTTGGCTGCCCGTCAAGGCACCGTAATTCGGTCGGCGCTGAGTGGTACGGTGAGGACATCCACGTTCGACGTCAGCGGCGGCTGGGGATGGACAGTGGTGGTGGATCATGGCAATGGCGCCATGACGCGCTACAGTCACAACCGCATAAATTTGGTGCGGGTTGGGCAGCGGGTGAAGACAGGTCAGCCCATTGCGCAGGTTGGGAGCTCGGGCAATAGCACAGGACCACATCTGGACTTCCGGATGTACCAGGCAGGTGTATTGGTCAACCCGTATTTGCTCTTCAACTGACCAAAGGAGCTCACGGACCTCGGAGGGATGCCGCCTGTTTCAGCTTGCCAATCCAATGAGTACATTTTTCAGGGTGTGTAAGATTTGCCTTGGAGTGATGGAAGCGGTCCGAAGCCATGAGGCAATGGCTGAAAGTGGCTATGGAAGCGGAACAGCCCGGCGGCATTTTCCTGACTCAGCCAAGAGCGTTCTGTGGTCAGTGTTGTGTTCAAACGCCTCAGGGCATCAGAAGTTTGTCAGAGGGAATCGTAGGATGTCGTGAAAAGACCTGCGTGAGGGATGGACGGTACTTCCTGCTGCGAAAAGTCATAGGCAGGGCAAACGCCCTGCATATCTGCTTAGTTACTCAGATATAGTAATGAAATGCTGCGGGCCTCCCGTTCAATATGGCCGCTCATCCTGACTGGCGCACTGCTTACTGCAGAACTCCTTATCAAAAGCTGGGCGACGCAAAACTTGCCGGGCCAAGCCCCGCAGACCGTCGTGCCCGGTCTACTGAGCCTGACTTACACCCTCAACCAGGGGATGGCGTGGGGACTGCTTGACCAGCTTACCCTCCCCCTGGCGCTCTTGCGCCTTCTCGTAGGTATCGCACTGATGGTCAGTCTTGCAAGGGGCGGCCATCCACTCCCGCGCTCACTTGCACTCAGTTTTATTGCCGCAGGCGCGCTGAGTAACGCCACTGATGGTCTAACTCAGGGCGCTGTCGTGGACTACCTCAGCTCCCCTTTCCTCGACACGCTACACCGCGTTTTGAATGGTCAGAACTTCCCCATCTTCAATGGCGCGGACGTGCTGGTCTTGGCTGGCATTGTCCTCTTGTTCCTCACCCTCCCCCGCACACGTCCCCGTGGGGCGTCTCAGGAGACCCTATGAAACGATGGTTGCTTATTCCCCTGTTCCTCACCGCCTGTGGCGCCACCACTAATACGATCGACGGCGTCAAGACCTACGCCTATGAGGGTGGTGATCATCAGGAGGGACGGATCGCATACAAGGAGCCTCACCCCGTCGGTGGCGCCCATAACGCCCAGTGGCAGAACTGCGGCACGTATACCCAGGATCTGTATCCGGAGTACGCCGTGCATAGCCTGGAACATGGTGCGGTCTGGGTCACCTATCGTCCCGACCTCCCGCAGTCTGAAGTGCTCGCGCTTCAAGACGCCTTGGATGGGCGCACGCACACCCTGCTTTCGCCTCGCCGGGAACAGACTGCCCCAATCGTCATGACCGCCTGGAATGCCCAACTCGAGTTGGAGCGCACGAGCGATGCCCGCGTGACCGCCTTCATTCAGAAGTATGAGCAGGCCGGCACGGCGCCTGAGGCTGGCGCGTCCTGTAGTGGGGCGTACCGCGAAACACAATGAGAGGCGCGGGATTCCTCGGGGCGGCGGCGCTCGGGAGTGCCATCACGGCGGGCATCTTTTTCCTCAGCACCCCCAGGCCTCCCACGGAAGGGAGTGCCGATGTCCGGTTCCTCCGGGACATGCGCGCGCACCATGACCAGGCGGTCGAGATGAGTGTCACGCTGCTCAAGCGCGCCACAGACGTGGACGTGCGGTTACTCGCGCAGGACATTACCCTCACTCAGCAAGCCCAAATCGGTCAGATGAGTGGGTGGCTGAGTGCCTGGGGACACCCGGTGGCGGGCCCACGACCGCCCATGCAGGGCATGAACCGCGCAGCGATGGGGCTGGCTAGCGCACGTGATCTGCGTAGTCTGGAAGAGCGTCCCATCATGGAGGCGACGCGTCAGTATCTCCTGCTGATGCGCGCCCATCATTTGGGGGGCGTGGCCATGGCGAACACGGCCCTCAACAAGGCGCAAAGCCCACTCGTGCGGACGTTCGCCCGAAATGTGGCCATCTCTCAGACAGCCGAGGTGCGTGCGATCGACGCGCTCCTGGCCGCCCGGAACGTCGTCCCACCCACCACCCCAGCCAAGCCGGCCGACATGGGGGAGATGGACCATGGCTGATAGGTCAAGTGGCGTGGGCATGACTGGGAGGGGCGGTCCCTCCTGGCGGCGCTGGACACGCTGGGTGGCCTTGGTAGCGAGCCTCGTCGGTGTGGGTCTCGCTGGACTGCTGCTGTACAACCGACTGAATCCTCCCGCACCGCTGTATGGCAGCGCGTACCCCCCTGGAACTGCTGCACCCGACCTGCGGGGAACAGGAGAGAATGGGCAGCCACTTGCGCTGGCAGATCTGAAAGGCAAGACGGTCGCCGTATTCTTCGGGTTTCTGCACTGTCCCAACTACTGTCCAGCAACCCTGGCAGCGCTGGAACGTGTGCGCCAGACGTTGCCGCAGCAACAGCGGGAACAATTCGTGACGTTGCTGGTTTCTGTCGATCCGAGAAGGGACACGCCGGCGCTGATGAAGAAGTACGTGAAGTACTTCAACGCGAGCGCTCGAGGATTGATCATCCCAGACACCCAGTTGCCAAAGGCGGCCGCCGGGTGGGGCGTGGGCTATCAGTATGTGGACGAGAAGGATGGGGAGTATCAGGTGAATCACACGACGGGCACGTATCTCGTGGATCGTGTTGGGAACCGGCGTCTGGTGTGGGATTACCTGCAGTTGACGACGAATCCGCAGCGGGTCGCGCAGGACGTTCAGGTGGTGCTGGAGTGACGGTAGGGATCGCTCGGTACAATGCAGGGCTGGCCGCTGTTTACGCTGAGGATACCTGTGAAACGAGTTGCCTGCATCCACAGGCAGTCGCTGCAGCACGGGTGGCCCTGCCGGACGAGACCTCCGTTGCGCGCGCGACCATCCTGCTGAAACTCATGGGGGATGCCAATCGGCTGAAGATCCTGAGTGCCCTGACCAGGGGTGAACTCTGCGTGTGCGACCTGGCGGCCGTGATTCGGCTGAGCGAGAGCGCCACCAGTCACCAGTTGCGCTTGCTGCGAATAGGCCGGGGCGTCGCCTCACGGAAGGAGGGCCGGACCGTGTATTACCGGTTGCTGGATCAGCATGTGACGACGTTGATCGCCAATGTCCTTGACCATGCTCGGGAGTAGATGGCGGATCTGGAGTGTGGTCGCCTTGGTATTGGTGTTAGGCATGGCCGCCTTGACCTGGCGGCCTGCGGCGGAAGCGCTGTATTGCATCCGGCAGCCGGGCACGCTCTGGAATGGGCTCATGCCTTTGCCTGAAGGGTTGGAGCCGCGCTGCCCCACATCTGGGACATATCGGCAGGAAGTACAGGATGGGCTATCTCGTGTAGAGCAGTATGTGGCCCCGGGGTGGCAACCTCAGGTATTGATGGGGCCGCTCAAGCGCGCTGGGTATGTATTGCTGGAAGATGAAACGCGTGGACCACAGCATTACTCGGTCTTTCTGGGCCGCTCGGTGCCGGCAGAACTGTATTACACCGCAGTACCGGATGGACCGAATACCCTCATCACGGTCAGTGGGAATTAGGTCAGTGGACCCACTTGCGTTTACGGATCGCCAGTGTGAGGGGTCGTATCAGCGAAAGAGCTACTCAGGATGCAGACATTCTGCATGCAGACCAGCAAACTAAAAAATTGATCAGAGTCAGAGCGCATCGGGTCCCCAGTCAGGTGCCCAGATAGAAGGTAACCAATAAACTAGATGGATGATCACGCTGACCGTACCCTCCGTCCTCGACCAGCTCAAGGCGCTCGCGCAAGACACCCGCTATGACCTCGTCCGCCACCTCGCTCAGGGCGAGCACTGCGTCTGTGACCTAGAAGCGCTCCTGAATCTGCCCCAGTCGAAGGTTTCCTACCACCTCAACATCCTCAAAGAGGCGGGTCTGGTGACGTCCGAGCAGCGCGGCAAGAACATGTACTACGCCCTGAGCCGGGAGCCCTTCTTCCGCCTCGGGGGTCAATTGCTGCTGGATCTTTTCCCCGAGCTTCCACCCCTGACACATCAATCTAAATCGGTGTGTTAGCTTGCGCGCATGCCGCGTGTCCTGATTCTCTGTACCCACAACTCCGCCCGCTCCCAGATGGCCGAAGCCCTCACGCGTGACGCCGCCCATCGCCTGGGCGTCGACCTGGACGTGCACTCCGCCGGCACAGAAGCCACCCGGGTCAAGCCCGATGCCCTCACCGTTATGAATGAACTGGGTCTAGATCTCTCCACCCACACCAGCAAAACCCTCCACGATGTCCCCGAGGCGCAGAACTTCGACTACGTCGTCACGGTCTGCGATAGCGCTGCCGAAGCCTGCCCCATCTATCCCGGCCACACCCTCCGGCGGCACTATCCCTTCGTCGACCCGAGTGGCGGCAGCCTCGACCGCTGGCGGACCGTCCGCGATCAACTCAAGATCCAATTCGATGCCTTCGTTCAGGCCCTCAAAGAAGGCCGTGACGTCCCGCCTACCTACGAGGAAAGTCCAGCGGTCGAGACGAAGTAAGTCATGCTGCTCGCTGCACTGATCTTCCTCCTGACCCTCGTCCTCGTCATCTGGCAACCCAAGTTGAGGTGGCAGCCGGAAGGCCTGGGCATCGGGTGGAGCGCCACCTTCGGCGCCCTCCTCGCCCTGATGACCGGTGTCGTCAGCACCGCCGACATTCCCATCGTCTGGGACATCGTCTGGAACGCCACGATCACCTTCGTGGCGCTGATCATCATCTCCTTGCTCCTGGACGAGGCCGGCTTCTTCCGCTGGGTCGCCCTCCACGTCGCCCGTTGGGGCGGCGGAAGCGGCCGCCGGCTCTTCACGCTGGTCATTTTGCTCGGCGCCGTCGTCAGTGCCCTCTTCGCCAACGACGGCACCGCCCTGATCCTGACCCCCATCGTCCTCGCCATGCTGCTGGCCCTGGGGTTCTCCACCACGACCACCCTCGCGTTCATCATGGCGACGGGCTTCATCGCAGACAGCTCCAGCCTACCCCTGGTGATCAGCAACCTCGTCAACATCGTCACCGCCGACTTCTTCAACCTGAGTTTCGGGAAATACGCCAGCGTCATGGTCCCCGTCGATCTGGCCGCCGTCCTGGCCAGCCTAGCGGTGCTATTCCTGTACTTCCGGCAAGATCTACCCCGCCTCTACGAACCCTCGAAGCTGGATGCCCCAGACAGCGCCATCCGTGACCGCCGCGTCTTCCAGACGGGTTGGGTGGTGCTGGCTCTCCTCCTGGTCGGGTACTTCACTGCGGGGCAGCTCGGGGTCCCCGTCAGCGTCGTCGCCGTTCTGGGCGCAGCGCTGCTGTATGTCGTCGCGGCACGCGGCCAGGTCATCCCCACCCGCAAGGTGCTTCGCGGCGCACCCTGGCAGATCGTGATCTTCTCCCTGGGCATGTACCTTGTCGTATATGGCCTGCGCAACGCTGGCCTGACCGACGCCCTGGGGAACGTCCTGAGCCGATTTGCTGAGGGTGGGCTGTGGAGCGGCACGCTCGGCACAGGATTCGTGATGGCCCTCATTTCCAGCGTGATGAACAACATGCCCAGTGTGCTGATCGGCAACATCGCGATCGACGACAGTACCGCGACCGGCCTCGTCAAACAGGGCATGGTCTACGCGAACGTGGTGGGCAACGACCTGGGCCCCAAGATCACGCCCATCGGGAGTCTGGCCACCCTGCTCTGGCTCCATGTGCTCTCGCAGAAAGGGATTCGAATCGGGTGGGGTCAGTATTTCAAGATTGGGATCGTTCTGACCCTGCCCGTCCTGCTGATCACGTTGCTGGCCCTGGCCCTCCGCCTCTCGCTGTAGTTCCCTACTGAACCAGGAGAATGGATATGACCCAGCACACCCCCTCAAGCAAGCCGCGCGTCCTGTTCATCTGCACAGGAAACACGGCACGTTCCCAAATGGCCCAGGCCTTCCTCGAACACCACGCCGGGGACCGCTTTGACGTCCTCTCTGCCGGTCTGGAACCCGGTCTCATTCATCCCTTGACTGTACGCGTCCTCGAAGAGGTGGGGCTCCCCACCACTCACCTGAGTCCGAAAGGCACCACGTCCTTTCTCAATCAGCACTTCACGCATGTCATTACCGTCTGCGACCGTGCGGAACAGCGCTGTCCCATCTTCCCCTTCGCCTTCCAGCGGGCCTCCTGGCCCTTTGAAGACCCTGCAGCGGCGGAGGGCAGTGAGGAAGAGCGGCTGCGCGTGTTCCGCCGAGTCCGGGACGACATCGACGCACAGGTGCGACGGTGGGTGGACTGACATCTTGCAGTTTTGGGAAAAGCCGTCTGGAACGCACTTTTGGCCCCATAGTGGGGTGTGAACCCAAAAGAACCGCGTTCCAGACGGCTCTATTCTGACATCCTGCCCTGCTTTTCCCGCAAGCAACATCGGGAATCCTTCGAGGTCTTCCTCGACCTGCTGTTGGATGGTTCCGGCAGACCGCTGCCGGAACGGGCCACGGTCAAGTCCCCCTCGGCCCTCAGCCGCTTTCTCAACCACGCAGGCTGGGACACCCGGCACCTCTGCCGGGTGTTGCGTCGGCACGCCCTCAAGACCGCGCAGGACTGGTGGCGAGCGTCACCCCATCAGCGTCCCCGGCTGGAGCTGCTGGTCGACCTGACGAGCTTGGAAAAGACCGGCCAGTTCGCTGAACTGGCCGATTGGGTCCACACCTACCACGGCGTCCGGGGGGTCCACTTGGTCGTGCTGTACCTGTGCTGCGGGGAACTGCGTCTCCCTTGGGCTTTTCAAATCTGGCGAGGGAAGGGCAAGGCGTCCCCCGCCCAACTCGCCCTGAAGTTGCTCCGGACCGTCCCGGCCACGTTACTGAAGGGCAACCGTCGGCCCCGTCTGCATGCAGACGGGGGCTTCGAGAGTGCCGAGTTCATTCGCGGCGTGCTCGCACGAGGTCTGGACATTGTGGTCGGGGTGCGCTGCACCCGGAAACTCGAGGATGGGCGGCAGGTCCGTGACCTGATGGTCCGGGGAAGTCTGGTCAAGCCCATAGGGCTTGACCAGACCATGTGCATCTCCTGGGTCTGGCTCTACCGGAACACCGAGCCGGAACAACGCTTCGTCATGTCCAACCTCGACCTGGGCGGCAAGTACCTCGCTCGCATGGGGAAACGCCGCTGGCGCATTGAAGCCTTCTTCAAAACAGTCAAGGGGAGATTCGGACTTGAACGCTTTGCTCAGCACAGCAAACAGGGGGTGATGCGCTGGTGGTGCCTCTCTGGGATGGCCTTCCTGCTGTGCCACCTCCAGAACCTCGATCTGCCCGAGAGGGAAGCGGACAGGTGGCCCGACTGGGGCGAGTTGGCGAGAACCGTACGGTTCTCGTTCGTCCCCGAAGTGCGGCGTCAAGCACTTCAACTGGAATTGAACGCCCTCGACGCGTTCCAGCACGCACTTTTTGCCCCTTCAACCTAAACTGCAAGATGTCAGTCAAGCCCCTTTTTGCATAGGGTTCTTGGCAGCCTCTAAGAGATAATGTAGGTCATCGTTGGATTATGGCCTGGTTACCAGGTATATCGAAAAATGATGCTGTTATAGTTTTATGTAAATTTAAGTAAAATTTATTCTAATGATTCCAAAGAAAATGGAATGAAGAACGCCTACCCTTTCTGTCATAGAAGAGAAAGTAGATCAGAAAGAGAATAGAGACAGATTGGATTATAAAATGATTGATAGGAAAATTGCCTTTAAGGAATGCATTCTCCGGAAAATTTGGATCGTATCTAACAATGAAATGACTGCTGTGGTGTAGTGAACATGCCGGTTCCCTGCCATTCGTAAAAAGCCCTTTTTGCCAGGGCTCCAGCTTTGAGGATGTGAAATCCCTATTTTCTACGGTATAGCTGTAAAAAACTTCGCATATTATAGATTG
This sequence comes from Deinococcus gobiensis I-0, assembly GCF_000252445.1. Taxonomy (GTDB): domain Bacteria; phylum Deinococcota; class Deinococci; order Deinococcales; family Deinococcaceae; genus Deinococcus; species Deinococcus gobiensis. The sequence continues at coordinate 183,633 of NC_017771.1, forward strand.
CCTTCTCTTATTTGCTGTAAAGCTTAAATTTTTAGCTTCCGCTGAAGAAAAATGAGCGGTTTTTATATAGAATTTGGAATATTCCAACGTATATATACCAAGAATTGCATTAATTATGAGAAAAATTACTAAGAATACCAATCTGGACATAGATTTACCCCGAAAGTATTAAGAACCTAGTGTTAAATGAGACGGCTTGCGGAGATCATTCCCACAAGCCGTTTCTTAATATTGCTTAAGTCATATAACAGTCGTAGAGGGTAAGTTCTGGGATTGAATTGTTTTCAATTATGCCTCTAAAACCGCCCTCCCATGAGATTGGAGAGAACCGCAGGTAGTCGTTCTCCGCATTTTCAAGGGTGCCATTGTTGACTTCCCACATAATTTTCTGAGGCTCAACACCAATAAAGGCTAGTCTAAAAAGCCGGGTTAGACCGTCACAACCCTTCAGGATCTTTTGCCGCTCTTGGAAAGATCCGTCGAGCCATGGTCCCTCCAGATAAATTCCCGGTTCAACAACAGTCACAGTCTGCTCAACAGGATCGAAACCGGGCAGTTGCAGTGAGACCTTGTAGACGCCAGGCACTTCAGGCACCGTCCAGACGTTAGATTTTCCAGCCCTTTCTGTCAACGTTCCACCCGATGTGGACCACTGCAGGGCAGGCTCACCGGTAGCGGCCGGCAGACTTGCCCTGAATCCCTAACCTCGTTTAGGGCTCGCGCCATGACCTGTTCAATGGCTCCCAGAGGGCAAAAAATGGAGACGGTATGGCTAGATACCGTCTCCATCACAGTTTAGGCCGACGAGCCGTCATCCGCCAGCTTCACCGCTGGGCCAAACGGCATTTCAGTGACGTCAAGCGGTGTTCGCACCAGAAACTGAGTGATGCCCTGTTGGTCGCCCTGTTGCTCAGCCGACTGATCTTCAAACATCCGTTCTCGTCCATCTGGTGGAACATCCTGAGGGAAGATCGTGTCGATCTTCCCTCCTACACGCAGGCGTATACCCGGGGACAGCGATTGCTTGAACGACTTGAAGCGGTCGCCACCCCATCACAGTCCTGCATGGAAGTGATCGTCGATTCCATGCCTCTGCCCGTCTGCCGACCCAAATGGGGGAAGCGTTGTGCGTTTCCCGGTGCTCGTTGGGGTTACGGCACGCAGGGAGACGTCTACGGATACAGGTTGCACGCGTGGGTGACCGCTTCGGGTGCCATCGTGCAGTATCTGATCCGACCAGCCAATTTGCACGATACGACCGTAAGCTACGAGCTCAACCGGCGGTGGCCCGACTTCGGCGGGCCACGCATCATCGGTGATAAGGGGTACTGCTGCTTGGGCTACGTGTTCACACCGAAGAGGAATACCCGGTACGACACGGGGTGGCGGCCTGGCCGCCACCCTCGATTGCGAAAACGCATTGAAACGGTGTTCTCTAGTTTGGTCGAGGCTCAGATTCGCTCTGTGCAGACGAAAACGTTGCGGTCGCTCCGTCTCCGTGTCGTCCTGGCCATACTCGCTCACAACATTGCCCAACCCTAAACGGGGTTTGTAATTGAACGACGGTTTTTGAAAGGCGTCAATCCCTGATGGCAGGTGACAGTCTCGCAAGACAGGCACCTTTACCATCAAGCCGTGCCCCGCAAACTTTGCCTTCCTTTGCTTCTTCTGGTCACATCATGCGCACCCGCTCAAGCGCAGCTCCAAGTAAAGACTCCAGCGTCAGCTGCATGTCCTCCTGATCAGACGACCCGTACACCTGTGATTGGTTTCATTGTCGAGGACGAATTCGGTGGAATTGATGGATTTCAGCATTCAGACGCTCTGACGGATGCGCTCGAAGAGGCAGGATTCAAGGTCAGCGGTCCTCACTATATCAATCTACTCGATCATGGTTCAGTCAAGATTTCCGGCAAAATACAGAATTGGCGCAATGCCAATGGGGATGAATCACGTAAACGTATTGGTCTAGTAGATATTGATATTATCGACCTCAATACTCAGGAACTTATTTTCAAATTTAAACAGCCTAGCGCAAAACTCGTTTTCCAGGCTCCGACTTTCGAACAGGTAACTCAGCAGATTGTCGGAGAACTTTCCCAACGGTTTTGTCAGTTTAGGTAGGCCTCTCTTCTCTTTGGCGCCTGGGTCGCGCCTTCCCTCACGCGGTTCGGCCTGACGGCCGACACCGCGTACCCCCGAGGGCATGACTAAAAAGTCCTTCGCGCTGCGCATCGTCACCGGCATCATGGCCCTCTTCGGTCTCAACGAAGCCGCCAACGCCGTCCCGGCCGCCCTCCTCAAGACGGCCCAGCCTGACCGCGCGACGGTCTTCCAGGATCTCCTGCCCCTGAACGGCGAACTCCTGACCGCGCAGGCCTCGCCCGACGTGGTGAGTGAAACCCAGCCTGCTCCCGCACCCGAGGGGCTGGCGTACGGCGTCGAAGCGACTGGTGGACAGGTGGCTGCTCGTCTCCAGGCCAACGCACTCGCCCGTCAGGCCATCCTCGCCCCTGAGCCGGACCTGAACGTTCTGCGCGCATACAGCGGTACGGGCGGCCTCGGTGACCAGAGCGAGAGCATCGACCAGTTCTACACGCCTGGCGAGATCGGCGCCCTGATGTGGACCCTCGCCTGCCTGGGTCAGAAGCTCGACGATCCTAAGAAGCCGGTGCGCGCCCTCGAGCCCTCCTGCGGCAACGGCGGCCTCCTCGCACAGGCACCCGCTGGTCTGCACCTGACAGGCGTCGAGCTCGATCCGGTCGCCGGCCGCGCCGCGCAGCTGCTGCACCCCCACGCGGCCGTGCATGTCATGGCCCTGGAGTCCTACACCACCCGCTCCAGCGACCGCCTCTTCAACATGGCGGTGCTCAACCCGCCGTTCGGCACCCGGGGCGCCACGCGCGACCTGCATGAGCGGGACGAGGTACGCAGCGAGCGGTACTTCATGACCCAGACCCTACGCCGCGTCATGCACGGGGGCACCGTCGTCGCCCTGCTGCCCCTGAGCGTCCTGCACGGCCACCGTCACCGGGACTGGCGAGCGGCCCTGCTCCGTCAAGCGCTGCCCCTTCACGCGGTCGTGGTGCCCGAGGGAGCCTTCCGCGAGGCAGGCGCGGGCGTGACCACCGCCCTCCTCGTCCTGCGCCGCCACGACGTCGGGGTCGCCGAGGGGTGCGCCCTGCACACCGACACCCAGCTCACGGAAATGCTCCTCCGTCACTGCCCGGACATGACCCATCAGACCCTCGTTCAGGGCTTCATCGAGGGCAAGGGGCTCGTCCAGAGCACCGAAACGGAGGGCGAGTGGACCCACGCCCTCGCCCTGAACCTGCAGGCCAACCACCTCGGCCGCGTGCGGGCCGACTTCACCACTGGCCGCTTCGGTCAGCCCGCCCTCCGGGGGGAAGTGCGTGCGGACACCTCGGCCGTCGTGACCCAGCTTCAGGCCGCCCAGAAGTCCGCGCCCATCACCTTGCGGAGCATGACGGAAACGATTCGCAGCCTGCACGGGGATCAGGCCGCTCAAGCATTCTTCGAAGCGAGCGAGGAGGCCCAGCTCTTCCCGATCGCCGAGGGCACCCTGAGCACCGACCGCCGGTACTGCTTCCGCCTCGGGGAATGGCAGGTCACGGACGACTTCGCCGACCCACGCGTCTTCCACGCCGCGGAGCTCGCCCAGACCCTGGAGAGCTACCTGCACGCCCGCACGGCTGGCCGCGTGGAAACCCCCCGTCGCCGGGCGCTGGTGCAGGCCCGCTTCCAGGCCTATGTACGTCAGCACGGAAACTTCAACCGCCAGCGGTTCCTGCGCCTGGTCGACGCCTACCCCCTGTTCTCCCTGCTCCTGAGCCACATCACCGAGTCGGGTGAACTGCACCTTCCCAGTGATGCCGACGTCCGCCTGCCCATCACCGGCCAGGGCGTCGAGGAGATTGCCGGGCAGCTGGCGGACCTGCTGACCCTCACCGAGGACACGCTCAGCGATTACGCCGGAGTCAGCGCAGAAGAGGCGGCCGCGTTCCTGAGCACCCATTACGCCTTCGATGGGGAGCGCTGGATCGAACCCGGTCTCTACTACGCCGGGCACGCCATCCTCCGCTCTGGAGAAGCCCGCGACCTCGCCCGGGCCTTCAGCGGCCACCGCCGCGAGGCGCTGCTCGCTCAGGCCGACGAGTTCATGACCCGCGTGCGCCGCACCCCCGTCGCCGACCTGAACCTCTTGCCCCGCGACCCAGTCATCCCGGTGGCCGCGCTCGAGGCCTGGGTCAACACCTACCTCGATGCCGCGCAGAACGGCAAACCCCTGCTCAACGTCGAGCGCACCCGCGGTGCCGTCAAGCTCAGCGTTCGCGCCAGTGCCGGTGACGAGCTTGTGCAGGCCCGCAGCGCCTTCGATTTCGAGCAGAGCCGTGCCCTCGAAGCCTTCCTCAATCACAAGACGGAGGTCGAGAACGTTCGCGGCGCGAAAGAGATGAGCAAGGACGAGTACACGGCGGCCCGTACCCTGGCCATCGAGGACGCCCGGCAGTACGAGGCACAGGTCACCCGCCACTTCCAGGCCTGGTTGCCGGAGAGCGCCTTCGCGCAACTCGTCGAGGACGCCTACACCTTCGCCCGTGGGGCCACGCTCCGCGCGCAGGGCAGTACGCGCTCCCTGGCGATTGCCGGCTATCAGGGCAAGGCCCCGCACCCGTACCAGCTCATGGACGTGCGGACCATGGCGATGACCTCGGGGATGGTCAACAACTACGACGTCGGTCTGGGAAAAACGATCAAGATGCTGCTGCTCATCGGCTACCTCAAGATGTGTGGCCGGGCATCCCGTCCCATCATCAGCGTCCCCGCTGGACTCGTGAGCAACTGGGCGACGAACGCCCGGGAGGCTTACCCGAGCTGGAACATCGTCACGGTCGGGATGAGCGTGCGCCACGACAAGAAGGGCCATGTCGTCTACAAGCGCAAGCGCGACGGCTCGTACATGCTCAAGGACGGGCAGCGCATCGAGGCCTGGACCAAGGACACCCCTGCAGTCAAGAAGACCAAGATCGCCTCCCTGGCGGCCGGCACGGTGGACCTCATCATCATGAGTCGGGAGGCCCTGACCAGCCTGCCGATGCTCCGGGAGAACCGCCAGCGGCTGATCATGGACGACCCGCAGTACCTGCGCAACCTCGAGACGCAGGACGCCTTCGAGGGCCAGCCCCGCCGCGGCCGCCACCAGGAATTGGTCCGCCAGCTCGGGGTCTTCGGCGCGATGATGAGCCGCGTCAACGTCGCGCAGCCGGGCGACCTATGCTTCGAGGTCCTGGGTTGCGATTTCCTCGGTCACGATGAGGCGCATGGGCTGAAGAATTTGGCATCCCCTCCGGCCGTTTTTGGCGAAACGCCCCGCTTTCTGGGCGCTGGGGGCGAGTCACAGCGTTCGCTCGACGCCCTGCACAAGGGACGCTACATCCGCGAGCGGGGGGGCAGCACCTTCGCCTTCACGGCCAGTTGGGTCAAGAACAGTCCGCTGGAGATCGGCGCGATGCTGAGCATGGTCACGGACGCCCTGCCATCTTACGGTCTACCCACGGGGGAAGCCCTGATGGATCAGTACCTCAAGATCGAACCGCAGATCATCACGGGCATGGACGGCAGCGTCGACGTCAAGCCGTGCGTGACGGGCTTCCGGCGGCTGCGGGAGTTGCGTCACATCATCTCCAATCACGTCATCAGTCGGACGTACGGCGATCCCGAGGTCGTGACCGGTACCGGGCAACCCCTGGCCGTACCCACCGCAGAAGTCGACGAGGTGATGATCGACATGAGTGCGGAGCAGGCGCACCTCTACACCAGCCTGCGCGAGCGGGCCCGGAACGCCGACGCGCGCGCGAAGGGACCCAACCACCCCTTTGCGATCCAGTGGGAGATGCGCAAACTCTCCATCGACCCGGTGCTCCTGAATATCGCTGGGCCCAACCCCCGCTTCGAGCGCATCGCCGAACTCGCCCTGGAAAACCGCGCGACCGGCGGCAAGGGGCTGGTCTTCCTCAGCATTGGCGAGAAACAGGGGGCCTTCACTCGCCTGAAGAACACCCTCGTTGCGGCTGGCTATCCCGCGCATGAGATTGCCATCGTCTCCAGCGACACCCACAAGAGCAGCGTGGAGCGCCAGGACCTGGAGGACGATTACAACTACGGCGACCTCTCCCTGATTCTGGGGACGGACGTGCTCGGTCAGGGCTTCAATCTCCAGGTGGGCACCAGCCTGATCATCAACGCGGACATGCCCTGGAACTTCGAGGAGATCCGCCAGCGGGTCGGGCGCGGCGCGCGGCAGGGCAACACCGTCGCCAAGCTCCGCAACGTCTACCTGCTCATGCGCGGCTCGTTCGACACCCTGACCTACACCATCATGTCCGGGAAGAAGTCCTGGCTCTCGCAGCTGTGGGACAGTGAGATCGACGAACTCGGCAACTCCGGGCAGGGCTTCTCCGGCGAGGAAATGGCGCTGCTCATGAGCGACGACGTGGAGGCCACCCGGGCGCAGATCCTGTCCAAGAAGACGGAACTCGCCGAACGCACTGGCCGCGCCGCTCTGGAGCGTCAGCTCGAAAGCCTCGCGGCGGCCCTGAATGCCCGGGACGTCGTGCAGCAGCGCTACGAGAAAGGCCGGCGGCGCAAGTACGGGCTGACCGCGAACGACCACGTGCGCGTCCGGGTGGCGCGGGGCGTGTTCGATCAGCGCGTGACGGCCCTGAAGCAGATGGGGGACTTCCCCTTGGCGCGGCTCGTGGACTACACCGGCGAGATCTTCTGGTTCGGGCTGCTGCCGGTCCACGAGGGCCTGGGCTTCAAGGCCGACGATCAGCGCTTCACCGTGCGGCAGGTCACGACCGGGGTCATCATGGCGACGAGCGAGAAAGGCGAATCGCGCACCTTCACGGGCAGTCAGCTCATGCGAGCCACCGACTTCACGCCGAACGCGGACGCTGGGCTCTACCAGGCCGCGGCCGCGCTGGAAGTCCCGCGCATCGCCCTGAGCGAGGCCTTGCAGGTGTACGTGATAGACAGCCGCCTGGCGAAGAAGGTCTGCCCGCGCGACCCGGAACTGGTGGTGAGCCTGTCCTTGAGTGGGCAGCGGGTGGAACTGGTGAATCCAGAGGATGCCTTCGGCCTGATGAGCCGCCTGATCTGCAAGGAAACGGTGATGCACTTCCAGGTGCAGACGGTGGACGGCGTACAGGTCGTGCAGCAGGTGATCGTGCTCTCGGCCGTGGACAGCGTGCTCGACAAGACCAAGCAGACGAAGGCCAGCCCGAAGCTGCACGCCCGGCTGCTGCAGCTCGTGGCCCGCGTGCTGGGGGCGGAGGTCGTGGAGCACGTGGCCAGTCCCGCGCAGGCGGCATAAGCGCAGAACCCTCTCCGGGGGAAAACCTCCCCCGGAAGGCCTTGGGCGGGTGCATCAACACCAAGAGACCGGTGCCTGGAATGCCTGGGAGGCCCGTGAGCGTGCCATTCGCGCCGTACGCACCCATGCGGTGATTGGGCCCCAGGTGCGCGCAGCGGTGCAGGCCTCCGAGCGGGCGCAACAGGCCACCCGCACCGCCGCGCGGAGGCAGCAGCACGCCCTACGCGGCGTAGCCCGACAACACCTTCGGGACGCCGTGGCCTTGGCACGGGAGATCGCCCAGCCCTTCTATCCCTATCCCGTCACGGACTTCGACGTCCGCTGCATCGTCCTCGGCGTCCTCCACCCGCCCCAGGCGTAGATCGCCCCCTCCCCGCCCCGAACCAGGGAAGGTTCGGGCGGCCCTTTTGTCTCGGAGATCCGGCCCGCAGCGGCCTTCTCAAAGGAGCCAGCATGACAAGCGACACCCCCTTCACTGCCCTCGAGGAGATTCAGGAGGCCTTCTTCTGGGCTGCCGCGCCCCCCATCCCCAGCGTCGATACGACCGTTCCGCTTCCGGAAGGCGGAACAGCCACGGTCGTAGGCTACGTGCTCGAGGAGGCGAATGCCGCGCCCCGTCGGTGGCTCAATCTGCAGGTGCGGACCGAGGAGGGCATGCTGCGCATTCTGCCCGCTCAGGCCCTCGATCAAGGCCTGGGCGCGTCCACTGAACCGGTGCGGATCGCCCTCAGTGCCTTGGGGACCGTCCGCGCCCGCCTGGCCCGGGGCTTCTCCCTCGAAGCCGGGACCGATCAGTTACTCGCCGGGGGCGTGCCCTTCGCCAGCCTCGCGTTCCTGGGGCCCGTGATCAGTACCCTGCTCGGGGGGGAGGGGAAGTACCTCCTGCGCCCCGGACCGGGGGCCCTCGAAGGCCTGCGCCACGCCTGGCCGGAACTGGAACTCGCGGTCGTGGGCGACACGCTGATCTGGGCGTACAGCCCCCTGCTCGCCGAACTGAGTCCGGACACGCTCCGGCGGATTCAGCCCATCTTGCAGCAGGGCGGTGCCCAGCCGGGACGGCAGCTGCTGCGGGTGGCCGGGGAGGAACGCGTCCTCCAGGTCATGCGCACGGCCTTCGGTCCGTCCTTGTCGAGCACGCCCTCTCCCTCCTGAACGGACCCTCCCCCCCTCGCGGGGGGAGTGGTCATGGCATGCGAACCCTGGCCACCGATGGTGACACCGCGCGCGCCCTGCGCGCGTACTTCGAGAAGCGCAAGCAGCCTGGAAGCCACATCGCCGGACTGGAGCTCAACGGCGACGTCGCCTACCTCGCGGTCACGCGTCAGGGACTCACTGAAGCCTTTGTGGTCGAGCTCTCGCCGCTGCCGACCCGACCTTTCGGCCACGATCTCGCTCTGGGGCCGGTGCAGCGCGAGCAGCAGGGACCGGTACACTGCGAAGTCAGTCCGGCGTTCCTCAAGCACCTGTCGCCCCTCTCGCCGATGTTCACCACCCCAGAAGGGGAGGCCTGGCGGAGCCGTGCGACCGCTCACGCGCAGCGCCAGGCGCGCAGCCAGAAGGGCGACGTGCTTCTGGGCACCTACGGCAGTGCGCGCGGGTGCATCTCGTACGACGAAGAGGCCAAGAACGCCTTCAAGGCCGACAGCATCCGCTACCTCAAACGTCTGGCGAAGGCCCTGGACTATCCCACAGCCGAGGGGCGTCCCCACGCCGTCACGTGGAACGCCGGCGGCGTCGCGGTCAGCGGAGAAGCCATGTTGCACCTGCAGGTCGACGCGGGATTGATCGTGATGGTCGAAGTCTTCGCCTCTGGCACGAGTGGCCGGACGAGCCCGAGCGGCACAGCCATCATGTGGCGGTTTGAGAACTCGACCGGGAAGGGCAACCGCTACCCCCACCCGAATCAGTGGCCCCTCTGGTCTCTCAGTGTCCCGGAGTTGGCCAGGGCCATTCGTGACGAAGCGGCTCGATTCTTGAGCCGCCCAGCGCAAGTCCCCGCACTGCCGACCGCACTGCCGGTGGCGAGCTGATGCTCTATCTCGCTTCGACAAACTCCGATCTTGATGCCCTGAACGCTCATCCGCGTATCGGCGTCATGATCGGCCCGCGGGTCAGTGGACTGGGCAGCATTCAAGCCGGGTAGATTAAACGTACTTTCGGTTATTAGGTTCGTCAGCTGCCGCCTCCGCGAGGTCTGTCATGCTCACTCCCCTCAGTCGACCTGAAATTGCTGCTCGCCCCGGTGCCCTCCCTCCTTTCATCCTCCTTGACGCGCATGGACAGGAAATCCAAGCAATCAGTGAGTACCTTCGAGAGCTCACCGCTACGGATTGCAGCCCAGCGACCATCAAGTCGTACGCTTATGCGCTCTTGTCTTGGCTCCGCTTCCTCACCCCCCACACCCTTGACTGGCAGGCTGCTCAGCCCGTTCATGTCCGCACTTACGTCCTCTGGCTCCGTACCGCCGACAACCCTGCCCGACAGCATCGCCCGGACCGTCCACCTGCCGGAAGTTACAACGCAAAAACGGGAAAGTCCGTTCTGGCCAAGGGCTATAAGCCTTCAACTATCAATCATCATCTCAGCGTCATTTCCGGGATTTACCAGCATCTTCTCTCGCTGGAACTCATTCGTCGCAACCCTGTCCCCCAAAGGCTCCGGGGTGAGCGACGTTACGCGCACCATCGCCCCGGCGATCCCTTTCAGCGCACGGCTCGGAACCTCTACCGGCAGAAACAGCCATCCCGTACGCCGCGGGCCCTGTCTGACGACCTCTGGCGTGAGCTCCTGACCTCGCTGACCTGTCACCGTGACCGGGCTCTCTTTTGCCTGCTTATTTCCGCTGCTCCACGCGCCCAAGAACTGCTTGATATGACGATGAGTGATCTCGATTGGGGGAACCAACGCGTGCGCCTGATCAGTAAAGGCTCTCGAGAACCCGAGTGGGTAGCGGCATCAAGTGAGTTTTTCCATTGGTTGCGCCTATACCTCACGGAACTTCGTCCACTTTCCCCTCTCGGCGCCCTCTGGCTGACGACCCGAGGGACACGAAAGCCCATGACCTACACGACCCTCCGAGCTGTGCTCACACGGGCGAACCAAAAACTTGGAACCAACCTCTCCCTTCATGACTTCCGTCATACCTGTGCGATGCGCCTAGCCAACGATCCGACCATGACTCTTCCTGATATTCAGCGTCATCTGCGACATCGGGATATTTCCACCACACAGACATACCTTCGTGCCCGTTCAGAAGAGGTCGCCAAGCGTGTACAAGCGCATCATCATGCCCTCAGTCAACCTCACCCAACACCTCCAGAGAGGTCTGACACTTCACCAAGTTGGCAGTACGATCCTCAGGATCTCCTCCTTCTTCTCGGCCCGGAAGCTCCACAATGAGCTCCGCTGTCCCCACGCCTGTAGTCTTGGAACAGAAGCTCCGGGACCATGGCGCTTTTCTCGGTGACGCACGGACAGTCACGTGGCTGCGGATAGCAGGCCTGCATCACATCCTTCGCTGGTTGCAAGAAGCTCCAGGTGACACTTGGCAAGAACGTTGGGATGCCCACCATCAACATGCGGACGCATGGAAGATGTTTGTCGAGCAGTTTCCACCCCAGCGGAGGGGCAAAGACTCACGTGGCGCGCTCTGCAATGCCTTGACGAGCCTCTTCTGCTTGCGTCTCCTGCGCCCCACCTATGGGTGGTTCATCGCCAATCCCAAGCTACAGCTCATCAATGCACTACGTCGAGGACCAGAAAAGGATGATTTGGAGCGGTTGCTCCACGTTGCTAAGGCGCATGGCATGGGTCACAGCAGTGCGGAGTCGGCCCTGGCCAAGCTCGTACGTATCATGTTATGTACAGGCAAGCGGATGCCTGAGCTTCAAGTGCAGGATTTCTACGATTACCGCGCTTTCCTCACGACCTTCCCCAGAAATCCTACGACGGCACTCGGCGTATACGCTGCTCAAAACATCCTCCATGCCCTCGGTATCCTGAGTGAGCCAGCGCCTGATCTTCATGTGCGCCCTGGCCGACGTAGCGTCAATGAACTGGTCACCAGCTGTGGTATTAAAAACAAATAGATTCAATGCATCTTTATTCGGTATTTTCAAGAGCGCGAACTTCACCTCGATTACCACTCCCTCGTCAATGCCGTAAAATCGCTCTGCAACCTCTACTGGGTTGATCTGGAACGGCATCACCCGGGCATTGCATCCCTCCACCTCCCACGTGGGACTGCACAAGAGTGGAAGAAACGTGTTCGGCTGAACGCTGATGGCACAAAGCGAATGAATGTCCATAGCGTTTTTCATACGGTACGGGCTTTTTACCTCGATCTCGCGCAGTGGGCGAGTGAACATCCTGAAGAATGGGGAGCACTGGTTTTTCCGCCGCCTGTCACCTCAGCAGATCTCCGAGAATTTCGGCACTTCAAGCACAAGCGGCGTCAGAAAATGCAAGATCGCACACGTCAGCTCGTCCCCCTCATGCCACAGCTTTTACGCTCGGTGCGTGAGCACTGGACGCTCAGACAACAACTGCTTTCGCATGCACAGGAATGTGTTGCGGGCGAGATATTCGAAACCGCTGGACGTACTTGGCAACGTGTAACACGATACAGTGATCGTCGTAACATCCAGTTTGGTCTGGACATTATTTGGGTCCGTGAGGTGGGCGTTACGCCCGGGACACCATTCAATTGTCAGCAAGAAGAGGAGGATGCCTTCTGGACCTGGGCCATCTTGGAAGTCGGCCGCCACACTGGCCTCCGGAGAGAAGAAATCCTCGAGCTGACTCGTCGGGGGATTGATACCTTCACCACAAGCGATGGTCAGCAGGTCCTCACGCTGACCATTGCACCCTCTAAAACTGACCAAGAGCGATGTTTACCCATTGCCCCTGATCTCGCTCATGTGCTCGCCACGATCATCCGGCGGGTGCAAGGAAATCTCGCCAAATTTCCAGTGGTTGAGCGTTACGATCCCAATGAAAAGGTCATGGGCGAACCCCTGACCTATCTATTCCAGCGCACACGCTCAACCAGACGATGGGTTCTCTCAGACGAAGCTCTGCCCCATCTCCTTAGAAAAGCGTCTCGGCGAGCAGGGTTAAAATTCGCAGATGGTGAGCCCGCAACGATTACCTCGCACGATCTCCGACGCATGTACGCTACAGAGGCGGTTCATCACGGTCTACCTCTGCACATTCTGGCGAAGTTGATGGGTCATGCGGACTTGGAGACGACGAGAGGCTACGCTGCGCTCTATGACGAAGACGTCTTGCGCCAACACCGGGCCTATCTCGCTCGGCGACGGGCGTTAAGGCCGCCAGAAGAATATCGAGAACCAACAGACGAATAGTGGGCGGCCTTCGAGACACATTTCCGCCGGCGGAAGATGGCATTAGGAGATTGCTTTCGACCTTACCAAACGCCTTGTCCTCATGAGCATGCTTGTGTGCGCTGTCCAGCGCTGAAGATGGACCCGGCACAGCTCCCGCGTCTCATTCAGATTGAGCATGATACGCAATTTAAGCTCTTGGAAGCGCGGGAGCACGGATGGGCGGGTGAAGTGGTGGAGCTAGAGACAACGCTCCAGGGTATTTTAGAGAAAAAAATTCAGATACAACCCACTCATATTATTAATACAGAGTAGAATAATATATTAATTTCGAGACAAGCATAAATATGGAAACCTGATATTATGTATATAGAGAGATTTTGATAAATATCACAGTAAATAGTTTTGGTGAATGTAGTTAATTTAAAAGCAAGTTCAGAATTTAGATGTTTCTAAAAGATTTATAAACTTTTGGGCTGTGTAAGATAGCTGCTCTATCTCTGCGCTGATCCGACGAAGTGGTCGGCGCAACCCAGGAAGTGCAAAGGGAAGGCGCACCAACACCCCGGAGCGAAGTTCACGCCGTACCCGCAGTTCCGGGAGCAAGGCCATCCCCAGACCCTGAATGACCGCTTCTTTGACGGCTTCTGTCCCCGGCAGTTCCAGCCGGTTGGTTGTCAACACCGTCGTGCCAGCCAAGGCCTGCTCAGCCACTTCCCGCGTTCCAGAACCATGCTCTCGCCAGATCAGAGGGAGGGGAAGACGCTCTCCCAACCCAGTGACACCCAGTAAGGGATGACCCGGCGCGGCGACCAAGGCCAATTCGTCGTGTCCGAAGATTTCCACTTGCCACTCCCCCTCCAGGTGACCGGGGGGGCCCTCAATGAGGGCCACTTCGACCTGACCCGTCTGGAGGGCCCCCAGCACTTCCTGGGTGTTGCCCTGCCGAATCTCGAACACCACGCTGGGATGCCGTTCATGATAGGCCGCCAGCAGTTCCGGAAGCAGGGACGCCGCAATCGTGCTACTGGCGGCCAGGCGGAGGGTTCCGCGTTCCAGATCCCGTCGCTCACGGATATAGGTCTGTACACGTGCCAAGGTCAGGGTCAATGCCTGTGCATGTACCAGGAGGCCTTCACCTGCCTCGGTCAGTCGCACTCCTGTACGGTGGCGGCGGAAGATCGGCTCACCGACAGCTTGAGTCAGCAGTTTGATCTGGGTGGACACCGCCGGCTGGGTGAGGTTCAGTTCGGCGGCAGCGGCGCTCAGGCTGCCCAGCCGGGCGACCCTCACGAAGGTCAACAGATGTTCGGGGTTAAGGTACATAGTCAGATATATATATTTTTTGGGTAATTAAAATCAAATCTTATTTGATTTTATAGTGTGGGACATCTATCCTTCAGGTATGACTACTTCGCCTTTTTTCGCCCAGGAGGACGGCCTTGTAGAGGTCATCCGGGGCTTCACGCCCAACTGGTTCGCCGCCACGATGGGCACCGGCATCCTCGCCCTGATGCTGCCCCATCTGCCTCTTCCCGGCGCGGCGCTGCTGGGCGAGGGGCTGTGGTGGCTGAACATGACCCTGCTGCTGCTCTTCACTGCGCTCTCGGTGGCCCGACTGCTCCGTTTCCCCCGCGAGAGCCTCGCCACCCTGCATCACCCGGTCCAGAGCATGTTCCTGGGGGCGGTACCGATGGGGCTGGCCACAGTCATCAATGGCCTGATCGCCTTCGGTGTGCCGCGCTGGGGGGAGGGCGCAGCATTGCTGGCGCGCGACCTATGGGCTTTCGACGCCCTGTTGTCGGTCGTCATCGGCCTTCTTGTGCCCTACCTGATGTTCACGCGACAGGACCACGCCTTGGAGCGCATGACCGGCGTGTGGCTGCTGCCTATCGTGGCCTCGGAGGTCGCAGCGGCGAGCGCGGGCCTGATCGCGCCGCATCTGAGCGTGGGGAACGCGACCACGCTGGTCTATGCGGGCTACGTGCTGTTCGCCCTCTCGGTGCCCCTGGCCTTGATGGTCATCACGGTGCTGGTCCTGCGGCTCGCGCAGCACAAGCTCCCGACGCCTGACCTCGCCGTGAGCATGTTTCTGCCCCTGGGGCCGCTGGCGACGGGTGCGCTGGCCCTGCTGCAACTGGGCGAGGCCGCGCCGCGGATCCTGGCGGCCCAGGGGCTGAGCGAACTCACGCCGGTCCTTCTGGGCCTGGGGCTGGCCGGTGGGCTGGTGCTGTGGGGCTTCGGTGCCTGGTGGCTGGCGCTGGCGACCCTGACCACCCTGCGTTTCGCGCGCCAGGGCCTCCCCTTCAACCTCGGCTGGTGGGGTCTGACCTTCCCGCTGGGCGTGTATACGGCCGCGACCTTCGGCTTGGGCGCCTTGACCCACCTGACCGTGTTCACGGTGCTTGGGCACGTGTTCGTCGTAACCCTGGCGGCGTTGTGGGTGCTGGTCACCGTTCGGACCGTCCACGGTGCATGGCACGGCCATCTGTTCCAGACACCGCCCCTCTCGCGGGAGACCGGCCTTCCGCGCCGCTGAACACTCAAGGAGACCCATTATGTCTGATTCATCTTCTCCGCTGACCCGTCGAGCTGCACTCTCTCTTCTTGGCGCCACTGGCGTGGCGCTGGCCCTGGGCCGCGCGGCCCAGGCGCAGGAGATGCCCACCTCTGCTCCTGGTCAGGGCACGGCCCCCAGCTTCAGTGGTCCTGGGCCGCTGGACACTTGGAACGGTCTCGGGCCTCTGATCGCTCTGCCGCAGAAGGTGCCACTGATTCGGTTGGTCGACCGTCCCCTCCTGTATGAAACGCCCCGCGCGTACTTCCAGAGCCCACTGACGCCGGCCTCCGCCTTCTTCGTCCGCTCCAATCTGGCCATCTTTCCGACGGACATCGACCTGAACACCTGGCGACTCAAGATCGAGGGCAATGTCCGCACTCCCCAGGCGTTCAGCCTGGCTCAGCTCACGGGAGAATTTGAGGCGGTGAGCGTGAATGCCGTGATGCAGTGCACCGGTAACAGCCGCAGTCGATTTCAGCCCCGCCGGCCAGGGGGACAGTGGGGCAACGGCGCGATGGGCTGCGCCACCTGGACAGGTGTGCGGTTGCGTGATCTCCTCCAGAAAGCGGGCGTCAAGTCCGGCAGTGTCCAGGTCCAGTTTCAGGGCCTCGATCAGGGTCCCGGCGCGCCCGGCAGTGGCGGAGCCGAGTACAAGAAGAGCCTGAACTTGAGTGATGCGGTGCTGGACGAGTGCATTGTGGCCTATGCCATGAACGGTCAGCCCCTGCCGCTGGTGAACGGATTTCCGGTGCGCCTAGTGGTACCCGGCTATTTCGCCACGTACTGGATGAAGACCCTGAGCTTTATCCGCATTCTGACCAAGCCCGACGACAACTTCTGGATGGTCACGGCCTACCAGCAACCCGACAACCTGAAGGGCACGACCACTCCGGAAGCTGTCAAAGCGAAAAAGGTGAAGTTCCGTCCGGTTGGTAGCATGCCCGTGCGCTCCTTTATCGTCACCCCTGACGACACAGTGAAGGCCCCGGCTGGTTTGCCGCTGAACATTCAGGGCCTGGCATTAAGCGGGCGGGGGGCAGTCACGAAGGTCGAGGTCTCGACCGATGGAGGTAAAACGTGGAAAGCAGCGCGTCTGGGTGAAAACCTGGGGAAGTATGCCTTCCGGCCCTGGACCTTCGCCTGGACACCCCCGAAGCCGGGGCGCTACACCCTGGCTGTCCGGGCCACGGATGCCAGCGGCGCAGTGCAGACCGACCAGCCGATCTGGAATCCATCCGGGTACCTCTGGAACACCATCGAGCGTCAGACCCTCACGGTCGGACAGTCCGGATAAAACGAGGGATTCATCATGAAATATCCACTCCTTCTGGGTGCGGCCCTTCCCGTTTTGGCCGTGCTGGTCGCCGTCCCACTCTCCACATTTCTCTTGCCGGCGCCACAGGCCGCGGCCACTACAGCAGCGACACCGGCCACAGCTTCGCCAGCCACACCTGTGACTACACCGACAACATCAGCGACGACGGCAGCCGCTCCATCTGCGGCGGCCTCGTCCAGCGCACCCGTTCCCTCGTCCGCGGCATCGACCGTTCAATCCACAGCACCAGCCGAACCTTCTCCCACGGCCCAATATGCCGAGCAGATGCGTGGCGTAATCGATCAGGCGGCGGCGGGTCAGTACGCCATGGATGCCAGCTACGCCATCGGGACCCTCCCATTAGACACTCCCCCGTTGGCCGAGGGAGAGCATGCAGACCTGGTGCGGACCAACTGCAGCGTGTGTCACGCGACGACGTTCATCACCTCACAGCCGCCGCTCCCGGCCTCCACCTGGCATGACGAGGTCTACAAGATGAAGGAGAAGTACGGAGCGACCTTTATCAGCGACGAGAATGCCGACAAGATCATCGCCTACCTGAGTGCCCACTACACCCCCGAAACACGCAAGGCTACTACCGGAGCAACCGGTACCGCCACGCCCTGACCCGTGGAGGTCTGCCATGACGTATGAATTGACCCACCACAAACCCCGTATGCTCGCCTCATTCGTCAACCACCTGATCGGTGTGCTGGACGATCCGGATGAGGCGCAGGCCGCCGTGCAGGGTATTCTGGAGCAGGAAAGTCTCCGCGAGCAGGATGTCGAGTTGCTGGTGGGCCGGGTAGGCGAACTGCGCCTGGACTTCACGGGCGAACGTCATGGCCTGCTGGCCCGGCTGCGCCGTGAAGTTCAGGGCCTGACCGATGAGTACTCTTACGTGCGGCGCTACGAGTTGGAACTGGCGCGTGGACATCTCGTCCTCCTGGTGGCCACCCGACACGAAGAACAGGCGCGGCGGATCTGTCATCTTCTCCGCGGCCATGGGGGGCACTTCATTCATTACTATGGCCCGCTGATCGTCGAATCTTTCTGTCCAGATCCGGAAGCGGAATGAGCGGTGCCCGGCGTACCCGGCTCGTGCTGGTTTCCGCACAGGGGCTGCTGCGTGAGGGACTGGGCCAGGCCTTGCGGGCCGCTGGGGTCGAGTTGCTCGCCACACTCTCGCCGGAAGATCAGGTTGTGCGTTACCTCGCCGCATTGCGTCCCGATGTGGTCCTCATCGATCTGGACGACGCCTCCGGTCGGATTCGCCACCTCTGGCCGGACATGATGACAGCCCTGCCCGGCCAGAGCGTCCTGACCCTGAGTTCTGGTCAGCGGGCCGGTCCCGGACCGTGGTCGGAGACGGCCCATCTCGGCAGGGCCGTCACGATGTCCGAGCTGCTGGAGGATATTGAACGTGTTCATCAGGGCGAGTTCTCGGCCCGCATCCAGGCGTTCTTACCCCCTCCTGAGGTAGCGCCTCTGCTGAACCAGGACCGGGAACTGCTGCAACTGTTGGCCCAGGGTTTGGGCAACCGCGATATCGCTGCGACGCTGCACCTCTCCGAGAAGACCATTCGGAATCGGCTGTCAAAAACCTTTGCCCGGTTGCAGGTGACCAACCGGACTCAGGCAGCCATGTGCGCGGTCCGCCTGGGCCTGGCCTGAGTGTAGGGAGAGGGGAGAGCCCTGCCTGCATCCAAAACAGGGTGACGGGGCATAGAGAAAAGAGCTAGTCCTTTGAGTCACCCGGAACTCACCCCTCATCTTCTCTGGCTTTCCCTTCATCCCAGGAGTTCGCATGTCCCTATCCCGCCTGACCGCTGTCCTGCTCGCCAGCATCATGCCTCTCTCTGCTGCTGCGCAGAATGCGGGTGACCGCGTCTATACCGCCGATCAGTCTTCGAATACTGTTTCAGTCATCGATCCGTCGACTCGGAAGCTTCTGGGACTCATTCGTCTGGGCGACTCTGTCCCCGCGGCACTCGGACCACTCTATAAGGGCGAACTGCTGGTCCATGGGCTGGGCTTCTCGCCGGACGGCCGGACCCTTGCAGCCGTGTCCATCGGCTCGAACTCGGTGACGTTCATCGATACGGCGACCAATACTGTGCGCGGTAAGGTCCGGTTGGGCCGCAGCCCCCACGAGGCGTTCTTCACGCCCAATGGGCGCGAGCTGTGGGTGGCCGTACGGGGCGAGAATTACATCTCGGTCGTCGATCCCGTGCGCCTGACCGAGACACGCCGCATTCCCGTGCCGGACGGTCCTGGCATGGTGCTGTTCAACCCGAGAGCGCCCTACGCCTATGTGCCGTCGAGCTTCACCCCAGAACTCAGCGTCATCGACACGCGTACGTACCGAGTCATCGCCCGAGTACCGCAGGCCAGTCCATTCAGCCCCAACCTGGCGGTCAGTCCGCAGGGTGATCAGGTCTGGTTCACCCTGAAAGACAGCGGCAAGGTGCAAGTGATGCAAGGACTTCCACCATTCAAAGTCACGGCGACGCTTGGCAGTGGCCCGGTCACGAATCATGTCGCGCTGGCGGATACGTCTGCTGGTAACTTCGCCTATGTCACGGTGGGTGGCCTGAACGTGGTCCGGGTATATACGCGCGATGCCTCGCCCCGGCTGGTGGCGACCATCCCGACAGGAGCATTGCCGCACGGGGCCTGGGCTGCGCCGGATGGGCGACGCGTCTACATCGGGTTAGAGGCCGCAGATCAGGTGCAGATCATCGACACGGCGAACAACACGGTGATCGGTCAGGTTCCCACTGGGCAACTTCCCCAGGCATTGGTCTACGTGCCGGGCGCGGTCCGCTCGGGCGAGGGCACAGCCAATCTGACGTCTCTCGACAGCACGAGGCGCACCCTGACGGTGACCCTCACGTCCAGGGGTACAGCGCGGGCCACCGTCAGCATCAATCCACTTGGCCTGGTGGACCTCGTACAGATCGTGGCAACGGGCTTGTCCCCGGATACCGCCTATGTGCTACGCCTGAGTCTCCCGGGCGGCCAAACTGAAGATCTCGCGGCCCTGACGACCACTGCCCAGGGGGGCGTGACTGCGCAGACCATCGGGCCGGTCAAGCAGATCCTGAATGCCCCGCAGGGTGCAGGTCAGCTGAGTGTTGTTCCCAAAGCTGGGGGCGCCCCTGTGCTGGTGCAGACCAAATGAAAGGGGTCATGCTGGCCTTCCTGCTGATGGGTGGAGCTTTTGCTGGGGGTCTGGGCTTTCAGGAGATGATGAATCTCGCCATGACCCGGATGCATCAAGGCATGCACGCTGCGCCGCCTTCGGGTCAACCCGACCGTGACTTTCTGACCATGATGATTCCACACCATCAGGGGGCCGTAGACGCTGCGAAAGCAGAATTGCTCTACGGCCAGAATCCGCAGGTGCGGCGGCTGGCCCAGGAAATCCTGACGGAGCAAGCACTGGAGATCGAGTATATGCAGCAACTCTTGAAAGGTGGGTCTACGACACAGCGGGGAGAGCATCAACCTTAGAGGGAAGCGTTCCCCTTAGGGGGTTCAAGCGGTGAGCGGTTCGAGCACCCACAACCGACTTGGGAGGTCAAGGTTCTCCAGATGAGACAACAAGAGGTCCAGTTGAGACCGTCGGCCTAAGACCTGAATAATTACCGGCTGTTGAGTGGGGCGTACTTCCAGAAGGATGGGATTGACGATCTGCCCATGTTGCCCAAAGCCGCCGGCTCCACGCTGGGCAAACGCTGTGGTCAGGTTGAGAGCGTGGGCTGTTTCAATGACGATTTCGGCCAGAGGCCGCTGTTCTATGTGGTCTCCCACTTGTGTACCCCGTTTAGGGTTGGGCAATGTTGTGAGCGAGTATGGCCAGGACGACACGGAGACGGAGCGACCGCAACGTTTTCGTCTGCACAGAGCGAATCTGAGCCTCGACCAAACTAGAGAACACCGTTTCAATGCGTTTTCGCAATCGAGGGTGGCGGCCAGGCCGCCACCCCGTGTCGTACCGGGTATTCCTCTTCGGTGGGAACACGTAGCCCAAGCAGCAGTACCCCTTATCACCGATGATGCGTGGCCCGCCGAAGTCGGGCCACCGCCGGTTGAGCTCGTAGCTTACGGTCGTATCGTGCAAATTGGCTGGTCGGATCAGATACTGCACGATGGCACCCGAAGCGGTCACCCACGCGTGCAACTTGTATCCGTAGACGTCTCCCTGCGTGCCGTAACCCCAACGAGTGGTCTTGCTAGGGTTTTGTGGAGGGGGAGTTCAGTCTGATTCAGACTGGAGGCAGTTATGCCCACCCCCAAGCAGCAGTACACCGCGGAGTTCAAGCAGGAGGCTGTGCGACTGGTTGAATCGACGGGCAAGAGTTGCGCCCAGATCGCCCGCGATCTCGGCGTCCCCGCTCACTACGTCGTTCGCTGGAAACAGCAGCTGGAAGTGCAGCGTGCCAAGGGACGCCCCGTCTTCACGGGGCGTGGCATCGCAGGTCGCTCTGAACAGGAAGACCGGATCAAGCACCTTGAACGCGAGCTGGACATTGCCCGACAGGAGCGGGATATCCTGAAAAAAGCGGTGGCCTTCTTCGCCAAACAAAGCTGATTTTCGCCTTCATCCAGCAGCACCAGGAAGCATTCCCGGTGGAGCTGATGTGCCAAGTGCTGGAGGTCAGTGTGAGCGGGTATTACGCCTGGCGGGGAAGGCCGGAGAGTGCCAGGGCACGGCAAGACCGTGCCCTGACCGAGAAAATCAGAGTCAGCCATCAGCACAGCCGGGGGACCTACGGTACCCCGAGAATTCAGGCCGATCTGGCCGATGAGGGCGAACGGGTGAGCCGGCAACGGATCGGGCGGTTGATGAAGGCAGCAGACTTGGTTGCTCGCAGCAAGCGGAAGTTCCGCGTAACCACCAAAACCTCACCCCACCAGCCAGTCGCAGAAAATCTCCTGAACCGGGAGTTCAAGGCCGATCAGCCCAACCAGAAGTGGGTGACCGACATCACGTACCTGCCGACGACTGAGGGCTGGCTGTACTTGGCGACCGTCATGGACCTCTTTTCGAGGAAGATCGTCGGCTGGGCGCTCCATGAGCGCCTTCACACGCCTCTGACTCTGGACGCGCTGAACATGGCTTGGCAGAGAAGACAACCGGGTGCCGGGCTGCTCCACCATTCTGACCGAGGAAGCCAGTACACCAGCGAGGTCTACCGACAGGCCCTGGAGCGCCTTCAGGCGATCCAGAGCCTGAGCAACAAGGGGGAGTGTTGGGATAATGCTGTTCAGGAAAGCTTTTTCTCAACCCTGAAAGTAGAACTTGACCTTCACCAAGCACGCAGCACGCGTGCTCAGACCCGCAGTGAGGTGTTTGAGTGGATTGAGGTCTTTTACAACCGGCAACGTCGTCACTCGTCGTTAGGCCACCGCTCTCCGGCAGCCTTCGAGGAGCAAGCCCCCTATCCTGAACTGTCCCTCCACTAAACCCTTGCAATTTCACCAATTGGAACAGACGGTTATGGTGGATGCGCCCATCCTGTCCATATCCAATGCTTCCATGTGTGACGGTCGCTCCAGGGAGCCCAAGACGCTTCGCCTCCTGTATCAGCCAGTCGTAGGCCGTTTGGCTGCCCACCTTATCGGTGCTTCCCAGATAACACCGCAGAAGTTCAGCGTTCTGCCAGATCACAATCCACCTCCAAGCCGGACAGCCACCCAGCGTCCGAGGAGAACGGCAACATAACCCAGCAGGAGGTTTCCGAGGATGTACAGAGAGGCGTGAAGGCTCTCGCTGTTGCGCAGGAGGAGATCGCTTTCCCAGGTAAATGTGCTGAAGGTGGTGAAGGCACCGACGAAACCTGTTCCGAACGCCAAACGCCATTCGGCACTCACCAATCCTCGGGCATTCAGGGCGATGACCAGACCAAGCAAGAAGCAGCCCAGGACATTGATGACCAAGGTGCCGAGTGGGAAGGCGGCCCAGGCAGTCGGCCATAGGCGTGTCTGGATGGCAAGATTCAAACCGTAACGAGCCAATGCACCTGCCGCACCGCCCAGGGCAATTCCTAACCAGATTGGCATGTTTTGCCCCCTGCGTCCTGAGGAGTAGGCATCATCAGCCGGACACGGGGCGGTTGTGGAGGGCGAATGCCATCGCCTATAGAGCTACTCTAGCAGATTTTCCGATCATAGCTTTTCAACAATGCCTAAAAATTCCTCTGTACGGTACTTTGAAAAATAAGATTTATAGGATCAAGTGAAATCGGCTTTTAACTATACATTCTGAAGATACATTATCAAGTTTAAATTTATTTAAGGTCTTGTGCTATACTTTGATTTAATGCACTACCGCGAATAGGGGTTGACCTGTAGGATCAAAAATGCGAAAGGGACGATGCGTATGGGCCGTCCCGATCTCACGTCACTGCCGCTGACTGTCGCCATCCCTCTTCTGAGCCGCTGGATTCAGCCGCACATTCCGCCGAAGCTCCTCCATGCCCACGAGAAGATCAGCGATGCTGATCTCATCGGGGTTGCGATCCTCCAACGACTCCACAAGGTGCCGTATTTCAGTCGCTGGTAGCGCTTTCTCAAACTCAACCACTTCCCGGACTTTCCTTCTGAGCCCCAGGCCCGCATCCGCCTTGCCCGGTTGACCCCGGTGATCGAGCAGTTGGCCACCGAAGTCCAAGCACTGGACTTTATCGCGGTCGATTCGGAACCCTTGCCCGTTTCGACGTTCAAGCGCGCCCCACGGTGTAAATTTCGTGGCGCTCGATATGGATTCAGTACGACTGGGCCGGTGTACGGCTTCAAGCTGCACGCTTGGTGCACCCTGAACGGCAAGATCGCGAAGTACGAGATTCGCCCAGCAAATCTGCATGATTTTACCGTGCTGTGTGAGATGAACACAGATTGGCCCTCTTATGGAGGGCCGAAGCAGATTGGGGATAAGGGGTATCAGTCGGGCACGTGCTTGACGCCACCGAAGGTCAATGCAAAACGGTGTGATCCACGGTGGAAGCCAGAGTATGGCGCAGCGAGGAAGTGCATCAAATCCGCTTTTTCCGTCCTGGTCAGTGCGGGCCTGCGATGGGGTCAAGTCAAGACACTTCTGAGCCTGCGACTGAAGGTGGCGCTGAGCGTCCTGGCACACAACCTGAAATTTATCGACCTGTTGGCCTGAGGAAGGATTCCCATGGGGCCACAGGGGATGCCTATTGAAGAACCAAGCTCAGTCGAGACGTCCCTTCTCGCTCCACATATCGCTGGTTGGCAAAAGCGACACAGTCGAGAAAAGCACTTGACACGTCTGGCAGACGTGCGGCGAAGATCGCAAAATCAGGCACGTGGATGTGCAGAAGCTCATCCGGGCCGAGAATGAAGCTGGACATTCCATCCCCTTCGTCGAGATAGGTCAGACAGTCGATCCAGGCGTTCATGTTGCGGCCGTAAAAATTAGGGAAGCCAAACGTCCGCATTGACACGTCATGAAATGACTGCCAGTCCCGAACACTCGCCGTATCGAACGTCACCTGAGCCATTCCCTATTGTGGCCTGACATGCGCGCTGGAAGCGCACAAGCCCTCAACAACGTCAACCCCTATTCGCGGTGCACTGAGCTGTATTAGCTTATTCTAAGCAGTATAAGCTTACCCGTTGGCTGCTTAGCTGTGGGCTGACCCTGTGTACAGACGATCATCTGGCCATCTGGACTCCATGCCGGAAAGCTATGCGGTTCCCCAAAAGTGATTTGCTGTCGCTCTGTACCGTCCACACGCATGATCCAGATTTGCTCTGACCCTTCTTGAGCGGAGGTGAACGCGATCCATGTGCCATCTGGCGATGGGAAAGGCGTAACATAGGCCGTGCCCTCATCCGCAATACTCAAGCAAATTGGTGTTGCATCAGGAGAAATCGCTTGGTGGTAGATCAGATGCTGATTTTCAACCTGGGCATGGTACACAAATGTTTTCCCATCAGGTAAAGGCCATGGCTGATCCTCGACGGTATTGCCCGAGGTCAGTCGTATTGCCTGTCCATCTTCTTCAAGCTTATAAATATGGTATTCATTCTGATCAGCTTGTTGAAAAAACAACATCGGCCAATGACCATTTGCCCCGAAAGCAGGGCCGTGACAGGCCTGCTCTGGGGCATACAAAGATGTGATAACTCCGGTATGGGAGAGATATAACGCCGATTGACCGGATTGATCGCTTACAAATACAAATTCTTCAGGAGTTAGAAAGGCAGCACGACCTGTACTATTGCTGCTGGGTAAGTTTACTTGACTATAGATAGATTCCTGTCGATCTTTCAAGCAAATGTTCCACAAATGTCGCCTTCCGCCCTGAAGGCGCTCGAATAGAATTGTGTGTCCATCTGGAGACCAGTTGGCCCGTAAATCCACGTCGCTTCCCGAGGTTAATGCTTGAGGAGAGTGAAAATATAACATAATTAATTCTATAGTGTTAATTGTGCTGGTGCAACGCCCCACGAAGTAAAGGAGATCCTCATCGATAAGATCACTGACGCCAATTTTAATTTATTAAATTCCAACTACTTCACTCGAACATCATTCTGACTGTAGTAAGATATATAATTTTTTACTCTTCTACGATTTAAGGACGCGCCACAGTCCAGACGTTCATAACACCCTCGCCGCTGGCCTCGCCTGCTTTGGTGTCATTCTTCCAGAAGTATAAGGGATATCCCTGATACGTCACCTGTTTACTACCGTCTGCGCGAGTCAGCGTCCCCAGAGCGCCGCGCACCGCAATACCCCGACTGGGCAATTGCGAAACCAGCAATGGCGGCCAGTTGATCGCGCAGGGCCCAGTGCAGTTGCTGACCCCAGTTGTGTCCTTGGCGAAGGTATAGAGCGTCAATCCGTTCGGCCCAGTCAGTACACTGCCCAATGCGCCCGCACGACCCATTTGCACCGTAGGCCCTGCGTTGACTGCAAACCAGACGTTCATCACCCCTTGCCCTGTCGTGTCCCCAGGCTTCGTGTCCCCCTTCCAAAAGTACAGGGGCACGCCGTTATACGCGACCTGCTGCGTGCCGTCTGCTCGCGCGACCAGGCTCAGGCGACCACTCAGGCCCGCGGGCCGTGGGGGCAGGGCGGTGGCGGTCAGGGGCGGCCAGTTCACGGCGCACGGCCCAATGCAGTTGCTCACTCCCGGCACGTCCTTGGTGAACAGATACAGGGTGCGCCCGTCCGGCCCTGTAAGGACCGGGCCGAGCTTGGCATCCTGACGCACCGTCAGGGTGGAAGCCGCAGGCCCGGTCTGTGCCAGGGCACCGGCGAGCAAGAGGGGCGTGACGAGAAGAAGGGAGCGGCTCGAGCGGATCAGGGTCTTCATGGATATCCTCCGCTTCCCGTATGCCTCAAGCCTGCAGTTTGGATGCAAGCCGGGTTCAGGGATCACTATCCCCTAAGGTCCACGCGGCCCAGCGGCTGGGTGGGCGCTGCACTTCCCCCGGTCGGCTCCACGCTGATTCCGACAGAGTCGAAGCCTGTCCACGTGACCTGAAGCGCCGCCCCGCCCGTGAGGCCCAGGCTGACGGGTACACCAGCGCGGGGTCCGCTGGCCTGACGTCCCCAAGCCTGGTAGACCTGCCCTGCGGGTGCTGGACGGTCCAGCAGGATGAGGGCTTGCCCGTCCGGACGAACCAGCAGTGTGCCAAAATCTTTTCCACTACGTGTGGTCAGTTGCCGTTGGGTGGCGCCTTGGGCTTCCCAGCGCTGAAGCGTCTGCTGTGCTGTTTCCTGGGATAACAGTACGGACCGGGAGGTGAGGCCGCCCAAAGTCAACAGAGCGACAGCCGCAGCGATGCCGAGCCAGACTTTCCGGTTGAAGCCTGAATGGTGTGGGGAAGAAGGCAGTGGAGTGGTGCGCCGCGCCTCGATACGGGCCCAGGTCTGTGGGGGTGGTGCGGCGGGGGGCAGGGCGTCCGCCAGGGAGAACAGTGCATCCCGTAGGTGTGCGACTTCAGTCCGGCAGTTTGGGCAGCCCAGCAGATGCGTTTCGACTGCCTCCAACTCCAGAGGGTTCAAATCACTGAGGACGTATCCAGGCAGCAGTTCAGTGGGATGGGTCATGGCGTCATCCGGTCCTTGAGTTTGAGCAGTGCTCGGCGCAGGCGGCTTTTGACGGTGCCCAGGGGAAGCCCAGTACGGGCGGTCAGTTCAGCATGGGTATAGCCATCGAAGAACATGCCCTCGAGCAGGAGACGGTCGGTCTCTGGGAGCGAGCGCAACGCGGCTTCGACCAGCGCCTGATCCAAAGGATCGCGGATGGGTGGTGGCGCAACGAGGTCGAAGGGAGGATCGTCGGATTTACCGTCTCTGGCCTGGGGCCGGGCACGGCGGGCGCGCAGACGTTCAAGACAGAGGTGGTGGGCGATGGTCAGAACGAAGGTCTGTACGGTGCCGCGCGCCGGGTCATAACGCCTGGCTTGAGCGTCCAGACGAAGGAACGTATCCTGTACGGCTTCCTCAGCATCTTCGGGAGAGGAAAGCATCCGCAGGCAGACCCGGTAGGTCAGGGCAGAGAATTCGTCATACAGCGCCCGAAGGGCGTCTGGATGTTCTTGCTGGAGCCGCACGATGAGATAATGATGGGGATGAGGGGTCAGTGAAACTTGCGCGTCAGTACGTGGCATAAGGGGGACTTTGGAGGGTTGGGTCAGTGGACGCGCGCGAGGAGGCGACACGCCTGTGATATGCATGGGGAGTCGGGTTTAGATGCATGAGGTTGACTGCAAGAGCGACATCCGTACGAGCGGATGAAACAAAATCTTGTTCGTCAGGTTCGTCGGTTGCAACGGCCTGTGCGATATTCATGATGCCTACTTCCCCGAAAGTTTCCTGGGGGGACGATGGGGAGCAATGCAGCTTTCCCAGGGCCGCCCAGGCATTGGGGATGGTGATCTTCACGGCCCCGAACGAATCCCATCCCTCAGCAAACGGTGTAGGAAGAAGCTGAAGGCGGCGGAGACGTGGTGTATATCCTCCTACAAGGCCTATCCAATGCGGTTTGGAGGGCATAATCTCTAGGAGCCGCAATACGAAAAGGCAAAGTCACAGGGAGAGAACCCGCCCCGGGTCATAGCTCAAGAGTGGGGTCGTCGTGCGTTGTAGCGCAGACTCGCCAACACGAAAAGCACGAGTGTCGCGCCAGCCAGCCAGAAGCCCAGTGGCGAGACGTCCACATCTTGGAATGCTGCCAGCCCACGGGCGGCCACGGGGAAATGCTCGCCCGCCCACTGCGAGAGGGTCACCACGCCAATCACCAGTGCGATGGCACCCGACAGGCCCGTGACCAGAAGGTTGTAGGCCTTCTTTTTGCGGGGATCATGGAGAGCCCAGCCATACGCATGGGTCATGGCGACACCATCCAGCGTGTCCAGCAAGGTCATCCCTGCTGCGAACAGGAGAGGCAGGGCCACGATGGCCGCCCAACCTAGACCTTGTTGCGCTGCTGCTCCGGACAAAGCCAGCAGCGCGATCTCAGAGGCCGTGTCGAAACCCAACCCCATGAGGAAGCCCAGAGGGAGGACTTGCCATTGCCGCGATACCAATGCGGTTAAGGGTGCGATGAAGCGGGCGAGGAGGCCGCTGTGCGTATGGGCGTGCGGCCCCTCGCGCAGCATTCGGGCGATGCCAGAGAGATTCACGATGGCAACGGTCAGCAGGTATGCACCCGCTACGAACGGGCCGACCCAGCCGCCGAAGACGCCGATACCGTCCTGAGCACCCAGCAGCGCTTTGCCGATCACGGCAGCGACAACGGCCATCAGGAAGACGACGGATGAATGCCCCAGGCTGAAAAACAGACCGACGCCGTAGGCTGAGCGTTTCAGCATTAGGAGCTTGCGGACCGTGTTGTCGATCACGGCAATGTGATCGGCGTCCCAGGCATGGCGCAGACCGAAGAGGTAGGCCGTAAGACCGACGCCCCAGAGGAGTGGCGAGTGCAGCGCAGCGGGAATCCAAAGGAGGAGCGCCAGGATGTGGAGGCCGAGCACCACCAGGATGTGGAGGCCGAGCACCACCAGGAGGTAAGGCAAGCCTTGGCGGGCGCTCTGGCGAATGGTCAGCGGAGGACCAAACGGGACCGTTGATGTCAGGTGAGTAGGGGGGTGAGTCATTCAATCTCCGAAGCAGGGGAGGTGAGAAGCGAATGGGCGGAGCGCAAGCCCTGGACAGATTTCTGTTCATCGCGTCTGTCAAAAGGCTGTTTACCATACATGCCAGAAGGAGGATGCTCTGATCACTCTCCCAGACGTGGTTGCTTGTCGACGTAGAGACAAGTTTTGTAGACATTGGAGCATCAGCCTCAGCGAGAGGCTCAGAAGTTGCACCTCGCATAGGACAATGAATAGCTGTGCTGGCCGAGAAATTCCGCGTTTCTCGTGAAGAAGTGCAGCAGGCGGCCCAGATACAGCTCCGGCTGAAGAGCGAGCAGCGCACGTCGTGCGCTGCTCGCCAGCGTTTGGCCCGGTTGTGCGCCCAGCAGGGTCAGCGTCCAGGCGACGAAGATCAGCAGCAGCCACCGGTCCAATCCCCTTGCGGTCCGCAGTGCGAAACGGTTCAGCCCAAACTGATGCTTGCTCTCCTTGAAGAACGACGAGGTAGGCCAGCGCTTTGCCCCTTCTGAGATCACCTCGTCGCCCTCCATCAACTCAGAGGACACCGCATGGAACACACGTTGGCCGCGCTGAACGCGACCGAGCGTCAGGGTGTCGTGCGGCCAGTTCTGGAGCTCGACGTACCCGCCATGCGGGCAATCGGCAACGGTGACGACGCCAGGATGATCGGTGCGCCTGGTCGACCGTACCCCGACCACGAATTCAAAGCCCAGCGTCCGAACCTCGTCAAGAAAGGCGGCTGCCTCGAAGCCGCTATCGGCGAGGACACGCACCCGGAACCGGGTGCGGATGGTGTGCGGAATAGTGCGCAGCAGGTCACGGGCCAGTGTGACGGGTGTGGGTGTCCCTTTGCCGCGGTACACCCGGTACCCCACTGGGAACTTCAGGGTCCCGTAGTGCGCAAAGAGGATGACGAGATGGATGCCGTGGACCTCGTTGTAAACGCGAACGAACGGGAGCTGGCGTCCCGTTTTCGGGACGCTGGTGAGATCGACACTCAGCCGCAGGCGCGGATGATGTTTCCGCTGAGCCGCCTGGAGCAGGAGGTCTCACTGGGCGTCCCTTAGAAGGGTCCAGCACGCGGTGGTGTCCCAGTCGTATTCGTTGAAGAAGCGACTGAGGGCACTGGCGCTGACGAGCTCGGCTCGGTGAAGAGCCGTCTTCACGTCTGGATTGAGAAAAAGAGAGAACGCAGCCCCGAGGCTGCGTTGCTGGTAAGCCGTGGGAGGAACGGCCAGCAGGCGGTCTGTCAGTATGCGGGCACGCTCCCAGAGAGGCTGCGACTTCGACACGCCCAGACTCTCGCGTCTGGGAGCGCTTTTTTCGTCTTATGCAGGTGCAACTCCTGAGAGAGGCTGATTCACTGGAGTGGATCAGCCAGCGTTTCGACCTTGAAGTTGGCGCGTTCACTCTCTTTTGAATCATTTTAAGTAACTCAAATTACAATCAGCCAAGTGCATATAAGGCGGGCCTGGGCCAGTGACTGCGGGGCCGTGAGCAAGTACGGCTTCGACGAGGACCTGTACTTTGCGCAGATCCAGCGCCTCGAGCCCTGGGCGGCGACCTGTCACTTTCTGGTTGTCCCGGACGTCATCCAGGATGCGGAGGCCACCCTGAACGTCTTCACCCACTACGCCCGCGAGTTGGCCGCGACCCCGTTGCCTCTGGCCTATGTGCTTCAGGACGGGGCCGAGGACGAAGCGTTTCCTGTAGGTGCCCAGGTCGCCTTCCTGGGTGGAAGTGACCCCTGGCGCCGGCGATGGGGGGCCACGCTCCTCGCCCGCGCGCACGAGGAAGGCTTGCGGACCCACGTTGGCCGCGTGAACAGTGCCCAACGCGTTCAGGCGCTGAGTTTCACGCACGCCGACAGCTGTGACGGCACATACGTCGCCTTCAGGTCAGTGGAACGTGGCCTTCGGGAGATTGGGGCGTGGCTGGACCGGGCTTCTATGCCGAGCCTCTTCAGCGCGAACGACTTCAGACATGTTCCTTAGGAAGGATGACCGCCCACATGCTTCAGCAGGCATCCGCGCGGTTTCGTGCAAGCTCTATGCTGAAACCTGTCGCACCCCAAGGAGGTCCTCCTATGATTCCTACAGCCCTGACGTCTCATTCTCGATCGGATAAGCCCTGTGCTGGCTGCTAAGAGTGGACCCTGCTCGGGCTGCCCCAGCCCGGCCCCCAACTCGGAAGGCGGCCCATGCCCTGGCTGCCGCGATCCACATGCCTGCCCGCCCTCAGCGGACTTGGCCCCCTGGAGGGATCCATGCCTCGGTTGCTGAACGAACCCGCACCCACCCTGCGCGAACCCTGCCCTGGCTGCATCGGCACCCCCCAGGGGAACACGAAGCGGTCGCCCTGCCCAGAGTGCGCCAGCCCGGCGCGCAAGCACGATCCGTGCTTCGGCTGCTGAAGAGGACATGCCTCATGACCCACGCTGAACCCTGCCCCCCCTGCCGCCGCGACCCCTGCGGCAAATGCTTCTGATCCAGCCCTGCGCGGGCCGCTGACGTCCACATTTACCCCCTGGCCTCCGTCCTCAGTCGGACTGGAATCAGGGGGGTTCGTCTGCCAAACCTCTACCGCACTCGCTCACGTCCCCTGGGGACCAACAACGCTTGTGCCAGCACGCCCGGTCCAGGCGGCTGAGCTGCCTCCTCTCCACCAGGAGTCACATGAAGGAGCTCAGCGGCGCGTCAAGGACATCCCCCAGGATGCCGCTTGCACTGGAGAATCAGCGTCGGTTGGGGACGACTCGTCGAGTTCTATATCGGTCGCATCCAGGATGCGCACTCTCTAGGCTCCGATGCGTCTCGCCCCAGGCGCAGGAACCCAATCAGGTCTGCCGTCGTTCCATGGGACTCCGGGCGGAAGTCATACCCCCATTGGGGAACGCAGTGCGCCTCATTGACCGTGCACATGGCGATCCGTGCCCGGTGTAGCAGCTCCAGTCGCCTCGTCAAGACGGTCGAGCAGGCCGTCCGGGCCGCCATGAGAAGGTCGAGTTCAAATAGGCCGCGTACACGCTCAGCTGACGCAGGGTGTCCCCCTGGTCTTTCATCAACGTGATCAGCAGGTAGACGACGGTGCCCACCCCGAGACGCAGGAGGCCTGGCAGCTGGTGACACAGGCTCTTCGCACCCCCAGTGGGCATGAGCACGAGCGCGTGTCTGCCCTGGGCAACCGTGCGCACGATGTCGCCCTACACCCCCCGAGATGCATTGTCCCCCAGACCCATTGCAGGACCTCCAACACCTAGGGGGTCACCGTTGCCGTTCACTCCCCCAGAACATCCCTCCCCCGTTGGGGAGAGCTGAAGGCATGTTCCTTGCCGTTCTGGTGATTGCCCTCTCCCTGCTCTTTACCCGGGGGCTCTACCCCCCAGATCCCCCGGAAGCAGCGCGCACAACCCACGTGCCAACCAGAAACGCCCCTACGCTCGACTTGAGGGTCACGCAACCCATCCCAGGAGAACAGGCATGAATCCATCCCCCACCACCGCACTCAGCCAGCTCTCCGAGACCGAATGGCGGCAGTTCGTCCAGGGCGCCCAGGACCGCCTGGCGCAGTGGCGACGCACCCGGCAGGGCCACCTCACCCTGACCCCGTCACATGAGCCCCGGCGGTGCGCTTGATCGCCAGCTTCCCCTGGCCGGTCACGGACCCCCGGCCCCCGCCTGAAGTCCACGTCCAGCGCCCTCCACCTCCCACACTCAAGGATGTTCCATGCTGCTGACCGACATCGAAAGAGCTCATATCCGCCGGACCTGGCGCCTGGTCGAACAGGCCGCCTTACTGGAAACCGCCACAAAAATCTTCTACGACGATCTCTTCGCGACGCATCCCGAGTACCGTGACCAGTTTCCCAAGGACCTGTCCGGCCAGATCACCAAGCTCGCCAAGACCCTCGACTTCGCCGTCAAGTCCCTGGATTGGGACAGTGGCGACTGGCAGGGCGGCGCAGTCGAGCGGAACAGCGACCTCTTCTACATCCTCACCGCGATGGGTCGCCGTCATCAGCGTCTGTACCGCGTCACCAACGACCAGTACGGCCCCGTCGGCGCGAGCCTCCTGACCGCCCTCGATCTCGGCCTCGGTCAGGCCTTCACGCCCGAAGTCAAGACCGCCTGGACCAAGCTCTATGGTCTGATCGCCCAGACCATGCAACTTGGGGCGGTCATGCGCACGCCGGAAGACCGCGCCAAGGCGATACAAGGAGCCACTTCGTGAACCCTGTCAAGGAATCGATTCTGGTCGCCGACGCTGGCCAGACGGATCTGGCCAGCCTCCTCCAGCTCATCGGCGGGCTCAGTCGCAACCACTACCTGGCCCAGGCGCTGGACGTGAGCGGCAACGTCCTCGGCGAGATCGAAGTGAAGGGTGGTATGGTCCTCAGCGCCCGCGTTCAGGACCTCCAGGGCAAGGAAGCCGTCTACGCACTCCTCAGCCTGAGTCCACATGAACTCGAAGCGTTCCACGTCACGGACGCGCCGCTGCCGCATGAGCCCATCGGCTTTCTCCAGACCCTCCTGCTGGACGGTCTGCGCGTTCAGGATGAGCTCCACCAGGACCCCCCGGCCCTCGATGCGGACACGCCGTTCAAGGACTGGACGCTGTTCGACACCGCCACGGACCAGGACACTTCACCGACCACGCCTCCCGCCGGATGCCCCTTCAGCAGCGATCCGGCAGCCGCTGTGGCTCCGAAGCCTCCGGAAGACGATCTGGTGCACACCGCCACCGCGCTGCGCAACGAGATCTACGGGAAGCAGCCCCCCTACCGCGCCGTACCGCACCCTTCTCCGTCGGCCACCTTGAGACCGACCTGGGTGCTGCTGGCCTTCGCCTCACTCCTGGCCCTGCTCTGGGCCCGGAAGCGTTCTTAGATCCTCCAGGGCAAGACCTCGTGTTGAGGTCTTGCCCTTCTGTTCTGGGATGCCCAAGACCCGCTCGCCTTCCCGCCGCCCTGTCGGTGAAAACCGGCAGCTGGTTCTCGCCTGCCTGCACGCCGGTCGCCCGGCCCTCTTCGAAACCGAGCACCGCCTCTGGGGCGCAGAGATCTGTCGCTTGACCCGGCTCCCCAAGGGCGTGGTGTACCCCATCCTCCGCCAGATGGTCGATGCCGGCACCCTGATCGCTCAGCAAGAGCACGGCACCCCGGCGCAGCTGCAACGCCCGCTCCGCACCTATTACATCTTGAGTCGACCCCCTAGAAAGAACCGCACCCCCCGTTCTGACTAGCCCCCCCTGGAGTCCCCATGAAGAAGATCCTCACGGTCCTGCTCGCCGCCGCCCTCCTCCCCACTCCTGCCCTTGCTAAGGGCACCGGCACCACCGCCTCCACTGCCCGCCCCAACTGGTCTCTGAGCGAGCGCGTCGCCCGACTCACGTCCATCAAGGGCACCCCCCTCAACGCTTCCGCCTGCAGCGGCTGGAAATTCCAGCGCATCAGTGACCTCCAGAAATGGAAGTTCGTCCAGGTCATCGCCCAGCAGGTCGACATGGATCCCGAGTACGCCGCCATGCGCTTCAACGGCAACTACGACGGCCTGTTCGTCCCATACGGCGCCTGGGGCGACGGCGAGCAGATCACCACCCTCGTCCCCCTGGGCGACGACGACGGCGTCTGGAGTGCCGCCCTCTCTGGCTCCTTCAACCCCAAACAGGTCTACTTCGTCGGCTTCGAGGCCCTCAAGAACGATCCCGAACAGACCATCGCCTGCTACGCCCTCTTCACCCGCTGAGCCACCTTTCCCTCGCCCCGTGACCGGGGCAGGAAGAGGGGCATGACATCCAGTCTTCCTGTCCCGCCCACGACCATCACGCCTCGCCTCGGACCTGGCCTGCTCCGGGAAATTCCCCGGTTCTTCGGCGGCTTCTCCGCTGCCCTCCAGGAACTCCTGCAAAACAGCCTGCGCGCCGGAGCGACCGTGGTGAACGTCCACCTCGTCGGCTCCGTCCTCACGGTCACCGACAACGGCTGCGGTCTGCACGATCCCCAGGTCCTCCTGACCGCGGCCGAGAGCGGGTGGGGGAAAGACGTCGTCGAGCCTGCCGGCCTGGGGGCCCTCTCCATCCTCAACCCGGAATTCGCAGACCACGTGACCTACCGGTCGCACGACTGGCGCTTCCACCTCACGCCCGAGGCCTTCGCCCAGGGCGAGGTCGTTCCCGTCGAAGCGGCCCCATCCCTCTCCGGGTTTCAGGTCGTCCTTGCCCTGAAGACAGTCCCCAAGCTCCGCGAGCTCCTGCAGGACCGACGGGGATATGCCCCGATCACTGTCCAATTCAACGGCGAGGTCATCCCGCCGCTGGAACCCAAAGGCATACCCCTCCTCACACCTGCCGGCACGCTCTATCTCCGCCGGAGGATGGGTGGTGCGAATGACACCGTCATCTGGGAGCACTTCGCCCTCTCAGCACCGTTGCTCGCTCAGCGCATCCGTCAGGCCGGTTTTCCCCTCGCGAGCGCCCTTCTCAAGTTCCTCGAGTTCACCCTGATCATCGACCCCGCGAGCGGCCTGCGTCCGAAGCTGCCAGACCGCAATGCCCTGCTCGACGACGAGGCCTTCGCCCGCGCCGTTCAGGACATCGCCGCCGCCTTGGAGCAGCACGTCGAGGCTGTGCTCGCCACGTGCATTCCGCAGCTGGGCGCTGACCGACTTACCGAAGCGGACATCGACGGGGCCCAGGGCTACGGCCCGGACGTGCTCGCTGCCTTCCTGCGGCTCCAGGGCTATGTGCCGACGGTCCTCAGCCACCCCGGCGAGATCCGGGCCTATCTCGGTGAGGACCCGGATGACGACAGCTTCAGCGGTTGGACCCATGACTGGATCAAACCCGAATTAGGCGTCGTGTATACGCCCTTCTCTGGTGAGGCTGCCGCCCTCAACTTCCTGCGCACCCAGGGCTACCCCGTACCCTACGGCACCACCGAGCACCGGGAGGCCGTCCCTGCCGTACAGGTCCAGGGTATCCGCATGTTCCGGGAAGTCGACACGTGGTCTGGAGAGCGCCCCCTTCTGGGCCTCGCGCAGACCCTGACCCTGGGAGGCCAGCCGGTGCCCTTCGCGGTCCAGGTCAATGAAGGGGAGGACCTCGTGCCGGGTGAGGGCGACCGGACCTATGCCCTGGTGCTGAGTGGCACGCCCGAGGCGGCGGAGGTCTATCTGCGTGCGAACCTGGAAGCCCTGGGTGGCCTGCTGCTGCTGGGCCTGCGCGACACCCAGGAATTGCGCGATACCGAGTTGCGCGAGGAGGCCGGTTCGCTCTACGCCAAGGAGGTCGGGAACATCATCCTGCACGACTTTATCCAGGCGTTTTTCCCGGAGCGGGCCGCTGCACAGGTGCAAGCCGCAACTCTCGCGCAGGTGTCGGGTGATCTGGCTGCTGCGGCGAGACACCTCAAGAGGGCCTGCGAGGGTCGACCGGGACTGGCCGAGGTGACCGGGGTCTTCCAAGCCCAACTGGACGCCGAACGAACCCTGGTACAGCAGGAGCATCAGACGCTGATCGACACGCACCAGTTGCACTGAGCCGACTGAGCATGATCCCTCGCCCCGTGACCGGGGCAAGAGCCAGGGCATGAATACGCTGCCGCAGGCCTCCCGTCCACCGCTCCCCATCCAGGTCCTCACCCCCCGGCAGCGCGAGAGCACCGCCAAGCTCGAATACACCGCCCACCCCGGCAGCCTGCTCGGCGGGGCCTTCGCCTGCGCGCCACGCCAGGGCTGCCAACTCATCCCGCGCGCGCAGCTGGCCGAAACCCACCTCGCCTACCTCCGCGCCGGCTACAAAGACCAGACCAGCCCCCTGCGCCAGGAGCTCGACCGCCTCGCGCACACCTACCGTTACGGCCATAACAGCCTCGCCATCTACGCCCACGAGGAGATCGTCGCCCAGAACGTCATCCACGCCATTCAGGGCATCGCCGCCAAGCTGCCCGCACGGGAAGACGCGTGATCGCCTTCGAGTGCCGTTGGCTGAGCGGAAAACTCGCTGCTCACCTCCATGCCGCAGATGCCACCCAGGCTGGACAGGAAGCCACCCAGCTCATCGCGGAACACCATGGCCTCACCCGGCCGCTCGTCCTGGCCTCCGACCTCGTCTACCGCCTGGTCGGCCTCTACCACCCGGTCAGCGGGGAAGTCGCCGCGATCATCGTGCCGGTCTCCCGACCCATCACGGCCCTGTAACTCATCCCTCTCCCGCTCACGCGGGAAGGACGAAAACATGCTGCTTCTCAGACTCAGAACCGACCTCGGCGCAGACGTCACCGTCGAGGTCCCCAGCCCCGACAAGCTCCTCGAAGTGCAGGCCTACTACGGCGCGCGCGGCTGGACCAGTGGTGAAGTCCCCAGCGGGGGCTACCAGTTCCCGTACGACAACGAGGTGGACTTCAACTGGGCGCTCATCGGGGCCAGGAAGTTCACCAACAGCGAGGGTGAGGAGATGATCATGCACCGGGGGCACGCCTACCGCCGCCGCGAACTGGAGGCCGTGGACAGCCGCAAACTCAAGCTGCCTGCCGCCATCAAGTACAGCCGGGGCGCCAAGAACACCGACCCGCCCCATGTGCGGGAGAAGGCCGATGCCGAGTTCGAGTACGTCTCCCTGGCGATGTTCCGGGGCGGTAAGCGCCAGGAACGCTATGCCAAGAAGTCAGCTCCCAACGCCCAGATCCAGCCTAACGCCGCCGACTGAACCGCCCTCGGGGACCCTGATCTGGGGTCCCCCTTTTTTTAGAGATCAAGGGCTAAATTCAACCCTGGGTCTTCTCTGGCGCTTCTCTGGACTTGAGCTATGGCAGATTCATCTGCGCAGGAGTCGCGCCACCTGTAGAGTCGCGAAACTCCTTGATATTCACCGCCACAGTTCCCTGTTTTGTCGTGAGCGTCACCACCGCAGCACGATGCAACTCCTTGAAGTCGCTGATTTGCTGAAAGAGAGTTTCTCGACCAGAATTCCTACAATATAGGCGGAGTTTCCAATTATAGCGAAATAGCGAAGGAATACTGTAGGAATACGCCCCGGGCCGTTTCATGACGATCATAGGCGGCGTAGAGTCTTTCCCTAAGATCACTTCCTCATCTTTCCATTGCGTTCGCTCGTATCCCCACTGCCTCAGGTCGATGTGAAACCAATGACTCTCTTTGGACCAGTTCATTTCCTGTGAAGGCTTCGTGGAAAAGTCAATGATGTTCCCGCTGACCTCAATTGCACCGCAGGTATTCATATCAGCTTGCGAAACGGCAAAGTAAACCTGAGTCGCCACGGGAGCGTTATCCATGAGGTGATCGCTCCCACACCCGACAAGGGAAAGACCAAGGGGAATCGTCATAAGGGGCAGCAGGGCATTTTTCATCGTCAATGTCATCCAGGTTTGGGGTGGGTCGAGAGGCGTTCAGTCGAATCCGTGCTTCCGGTCACGGTACCCGGCGCAACAGCAAGTCGTAGCCTTGACTCTTCAGGACGAGCCGAGTGGATGTGCTGTCGATCTTCGGATCGGTCGCCGCGATGTATTCACTTCCGAACAGGTTGCCGACGATCTGGTCGCCGTGACGAAGCTCCGTATTCCACTGGATCGTCGGCACCACCTGAGACATCTGTGGTTTGAGTCGTGCGCCATCGAAGGCCCGCGCTGCACCTTCGAGGGTATAGGTCACACCATCCAGGGCCAACGTGCCGCTCAGGGCATACGACGTGGGGGAGAGGTAGGTTGCCGCGACGTTGACCTTGACTTCCCCCAGCGCCTCCCCTGTACCGAGCTTCCTGGGGATGCCTGACCAGTTGCCCTGGAAGATGCGGGAATCCGTAGCGACAGAAACGACCACCGGCTGCCTCGTGCAGGCCGTGCACCCCAGGGAAAAGGCGGCGGCGAAGAGCGGGAGGATCAGGCGCACAGAGACAGCATAAAGAGAACACATCGGGCCTGGAGCCGCATATGCGGGCGCGTCAGGAACGCAGATCTGCCCTGAGACAACCAGAACCTCCCCCACAGTGAAGGGATGTCGGATCCTTCCTCCCCTCCCTTCCACCGCCTGGTGCAGCAGGTCAGGCCCGTATCTTCTGAGGCATCCACCTCCATTCTGTTGATAACATAATTCATGGCCTCGCTCATTGCTCACCCGGAGGCACCCTCATGCCACTGCTGATCGTCGAATCCCCCAAGAAGGCCAAGCAGATCGCCTCTTACCTCGGCCGCGACTGGACCGTCAAGGCCTGCTTCGGCCACGTGCGCGACCTGCCCGCCACCAAAGCGGACATCCCTGAGAAGTACCGCGACCAGGCCTGGGCCCGCCTCGGCATCAATGTCGACGCCGGGTACGCCCCCCTCTACGTCTCCCGCGCCAGAACCGGGGTCCTCACCGACCTGCGTGCCGCCACCAAGGCCGCTGGGGGAGACGTCTACCTTGCGTCCGACCCCGACCGGGAAGGGGAGAGCATCGCCTGGCACCTCAGCGTCGTCCTCGGCCTCAAGGACGCCCGCCGGGTCACGTACCAGGAAGTCACCAAGACCGCCATCCAGAAGGCCCTCCAGAACCCCCGCCCCATCAACCTCGCGCTCGTGGCCGCCCAGGAAAGCCGACGCATCCTCGACCGCCTCGCGGGCTACGGGGTCTCTCCACTCCTCTGGGATGCCATCGGTGGTCCGCAGTCCGCAGGCCGGGTCCAGTCGGC
Source organism: Deinococcus gobiensis I-0 (assembly GCF_000252445.1). Lineage (GTDB taxonomy): Bacteria > Deinococcota > Deinococci > Deinococcales > Deinococcaceae > Deinococcus > Deinococcus gobiensis. Next base: position 223,073 of record NC_017771.1, read on the forward strand.
CGCCCTGATGCTGCTGGCCCAGCGCGAACAGTCCCGCCTGAGTTTCATTCCCTCGGCCTACTGGCGCGTCACCGCGAGCGTGGGCACCACCCCGACCTTCCAGGCGAGCGTGCAGGCCATCCGGGGCCTCCCGCTGGCGACAGCGGCCAGTTTCACCGCCCAGGGACAGCTCAAGGAAGGGATCGAGGTCGCGCAGCTCGATGCCCAGAAAGCCGAAGGCCTGCGCGCCTACCTGGAAGGGCGGGACGCCGAAATCACGAACATCGAGGTGAGCCCCATCACCCGGCGGCCGCCACCCCCCTTCACGACGTCGAGCCTGCAACAGGCGGCCGGAGCCCGGCTGCACCTGGGCGTCGAGACCGTGACCCGCGCGGCCCAGTCGCTCTACGAGCAGGGCCTGATCACCTACATCCGCACCGACAGTCCTGCCCTCTCCGACGAGGCCTTGCAACTCGCCCGCGCGGCCGTCGCTGAGCGCTTTGGAGAAGCTGCCCTGCCCCCGAGCCCCCGGCAGTACGCCACCCGCAACGCGAATGCTCAGGAGGCGCACGAGGCCATCCGCCCCGCCGGGGCTTTCCTCGCCCCGGAAGCCACGGGGTTGAACGGCGACGAACTTGCCCTCTACACCCTGATCTACACCCGCACGGTCGCCAGTCAGATGCAGGATGCCCTGGGCGAGAAGACGACCATCACCCTTCAGGCGGGCGTGGTGACGTTGGGCGCGACGGGTACCCGCCTGACCCAGCGTGGGTTCACGGCCCTCTACGACGATGATCAGAAGGACGAGGACGATCAGGCCCTCCCCGCCCTGACGACCGGGCAGCGCGCCCCCCTGAGCAAGGTCAAGGCCGAGGAGAAGAAGAGCAGCGCCCCGGCCCGCTTCAGCGAGGGCAGCTTCGTGCAGCTCATGGAGAAAGCAGGGATCGGCCGCCCGAGCACCTATGCCAGCACCCTGAAGACCCTGCTGGGCCGCAACTACGTGGCGATCCGGGCACGCAAGCTCCACGTGACGCCCCTGGGCCTGTGTGTGGCCCTGTACCTCCTGCAGCAGCTGCCGCAGCTCGTCGATGCCCGCTTCACCGCCCAGATGGAGCAGGATCTCGATGCCATCGCGAACGGGGAACTGAAGCGTCTGGACTATCTCGACCGCGTCTGGCGGGATGCCCTGAAGCCCGCCATCGCGGGTGCCCAGCGCACTTCGCCCCGCATCAAGGTCCCCGGCCGCGAGGCCGTCTTCGAGGTCCGGGACGGCCAGGTCACCCTGCGAACAGCGGACGGGGCCGCCCTGCTGCCAGCCGAGCTGCTGCCCGAGGATCTCGACGAGCGCAGCATCCCCGCTCTCCTTGCCGGCACCTGGAAGCCGAGCCTCAAGAGCACGCGCCGGACCGATGGGGAAACCGCTCCGTCAGCCGCGCCTGCAGCCAAGCGCAAGAGCAGCACAACGCCCCGGAAGAAGCGTGACAGCACCGCCAGCCCCCGGAAGAAGACCAGTACCTCGGGCACCTCCAGGCGGAAGGCCTGATGCGCTTCTCCCTCACCCCTGACGGGGTAGGAGCCCCCTCATGAGCCTCTTCGAGAACATCGACAACGCCCGTTCGCGGGCCGCCCGCACCAAGAAGAGCAAGCCCCTCCCTGAACCCGACACGTACCAGCGCGTCATCCGGGACGACTTCCGAGCCGGCCTCCGCGCCATGTGCGTGGACGCCGCGCCCGGCAGCGGCAAGACCACCCTCCTCCAGATGCTCGCGGAGATCATCCTCCAGGACGAGCTGCTGCCCGAGGGCGAGAAGGCCGTGTTCCTGGCCTTCAACACGAAGATCGTCAAAGCCCTGAAAAAGGTGCTGCCGGACATCTTCGACATCCGGACGGTCAACAGCCTGGGCTACCTGATCTGCCGGGAGAACATCGAAGGCCTGCAATTCGAGCCGAAGAAGTACGAGGACCTCATCCGGCGGATCGTGGACGATCTGAAGATCCCCTCACCCGCCAAACGCCGGGACCTCCTCGAGCGCCTCACCGCCTGCACCGAGCTGCATGTCGGTCACAACCTGGGCCTGAACATTCCCCAAGATGACTGGGTCGAGGTCATGATCGGCGTGGACGCCCCAGTCCTGGGGGCCGAGGAAGCGCTCTACCAACTTACGCTGCGCGTGCTCCGTCAGGGGCTGAAGATGCTCCAGGACGAGAAGATCGTGAGCTTCCTCGACCAGACCCTCGCCCCAAGTGTCTTCGGCTGGCGGCTCGCCCAGCCCTACCGCTACCTGCTGGTGGACGAGTTGCAGGATCTCGACCGGGCCAGCCTGAACCTCCTGCAGGCCGCCACTACACCGGAGAGCCGCATCGTGGGCGTGGGGGACCAGCGCCAGTCGCTGTACTCGTTCAAGGGCGCCGACGCCAATGCCATCGACCACTTCGCCGAGCTGTTCGGGGCCGAGCGCCGGCCCCTGTCCATCTGCTACCGCTGCCCCGCCAACCACGTCGCCTTTGCCGCACCCTACACCGACAACATTGAACCCGCCCCCCAGGCAATGGACGGCGTGTTGGAGGACATCGAGCACAACGACCTGCTGCGCCGCGCCCAGATCGGGGATCTGATCCTCTGCCGGGAGAACGCCCCCCTCGTGACCGTCTGCTATGACCTGGTGCGCCAGGGCACTCCCGCGCTCATTCAAGGCCGGGACCTCTCCAGGACGCTGGTCGCCTTCGCCCGGGACGCCGCGACCTGGGACGGTCAGAAGGTCGACCGGACGAAAGCCAGTGATGGCCTGGCCCTGGTAGAGATGTTCGAGAAGATCAACGCCTACGGGGAATCCCTCTACACGAAGATGCTGCGCCGGGCCGAGCGGGACGGGCGGCCGGCCGACATGCAGCTCGCCGGCCTTGCCGACAAGATCTCGGTGCTCAGCCTGGTGCTCGAGCAGGGCGGCGCACAGACTCTTGGGGAGCTGATCGACGACATTCGCCGCCTGTTCCGGGGCAAGCCTGAGGAGAGCGTGGTCCTGGCCACCATCCACGGGGCCAAGGGGCTGGAGGCGGATCACATCTACATCGTGGCGCCAGAGTTGCTGCCGCATCCGCGGGCCAAGACCGTGCAGGCGCAGGAAGCCGAGCGCTGCGTGATGCTCGTGGCCTTCACGCGGGCCCGCAAGAGTCTGCGGATCGTGCGGCCGCAGGATGGCGAGGACCCCGGCAGCCTCATTCCAGAAGCTCTGGTGCGCCACGAGGAGCCGGTCACGGCTCAGGCCAGCTGAGCTCAAGCTGACCTTCCCCGCCGCGCTGCGGACGGGAGACGCGCGGGCAACACCTCACTCTGGAGAGCCGTCACCATGCAGATGACCCAACCGATCACCCCGGAGATGCCCGACCGTGTCACAGAAGCGCTGCGCCTCCTGATCACCTGTTGCCGGGAGGCGGGCGGCCCCCGGGTGGAGACCCTTCGCCAACTCGACCGGAGCCACAGGGGCATTCTGGTCCTCCCACCAGAATTCAATACCCACGTCGACCACAAGCGCCTCTCTGAGCAGGAGTTGGTGGGGATCATCTACCGGACCTTCAAACGGGCTGAGCGCCTGGCCGAATCCGAAGCGAAGTACCTGCTGGGCTCATCCGACCGAGGGGCCCGTGCTTGACCTCAGCACCAGGGGGCTCTGGATGGGAGTGATCGACAGATCGTGGTTCGCCCCGTCCAGACCTGACCCGCAAAGCCATGGACCACACCCTGCGGCTTCCCTTCGCTGCCGAGGCCTCGGAGGACCAGTCCAGAACTGGCTCAGGCGAGCGTATGCCCTGCGCGTTGCAGGTTCAGCGCCAGGAGGCGCGTCAGAACCTCATCCTCACTCAACGGCCACACCCAGCCATAGGCCTCGGCGACCGCCTGATCGAGCAGGTCATGTGCGTCGGCCAGGGTGCTCAGGCCCGCTACCGGTTCCACCTTCGTTGCTCGGTACGCCGTGAGCAGGTTGTACATGTCCGTCAGGCCCAGCTTCACGCCACCCTTTCGGCCCGGCGCGTCCTTCCCGTGTAAGAACGCTCGAGTCTGCTCCAGATATCGCGCAGCTGCCTCGACCTTCACACGCTGCTCTGGCGTCGGCTGAGGGAATGGGAACGTCTCAAACGTCGTCGTGGGCGTATACCTCGGACGATCTTCCAGGCTCGTGCCCAGGCGTGCCGCCCAAGTCACGTGAATGCCGCTATTCAGCATCCCGAACATCTCGTCCTGATCGGATGCGATCACCGTCAGGGCGTCCCCTGGTACCGCGTCTGCTGGGCACCATACGAATGCCCGGTGTTTCATGTGCCGTGGCGTCGCCAGGAAGCGCCTCAATGAAGCTGTGGCCTCCCGAAGGGCAGGAACCGTGCGTTTGTACTGCCACCACTGCTCTCGAGTGCGCTTCTCATTGTTTTTCTCTCGAACGGGTTGAACGTGCTCTATCACATACTGCATGGGTCGTCGGTACTGCGCGGCTTCTTCCAGCGTCATCTGATTGAAGTCCACAGTCCAGCGATCCTTGTGGCGCTCCGTCAAATCCTCACCACCCAGAAACACCTTCAACACGTCGCGGTTGCTCACGCCGCTGGGATTCGGCAAGTCCAGCCACTCCCGCGCCACCGTGCCCGGCAGGTCGAACTTCCCCGCCGGCTTCACGCCCTCAAACGACAATCCCGCATTCTCCGGCAGCCGCTGGGCCTGGCGCACATCCACTCCACTGGTCAGATCCGCATTGAAGACGCCAACCGCCTGTGTACATGTCACGCGCCCGGCAACATCGGTTTCGTCCCCTTCATGCCAATGCAGCGTGCGCGCCTGTTGTGTCCCGTCATCAAAGCCCACCACGCTCACCCGCACCGCCGCGCCGTCCTGCACCCAGGCCCGGTCCGGCCACGCCATAAAGATCCCGCCCGTCTCCTGCACGCGCTGGAGCACTTCAGCGTTCGCGCCTCCTCGGATGCTGTTCGTGGCGATCAGGCCCGCGCGCCGTGTGCGACCGGCCGCGATCTCCGCGCGCACCTTCTTGTCACCGTTCACGATAAATGCTACTCGTTCATTGAAAATGCTACTGAACCTGACGACCCTCTCCCACGGCAGGTGGCCGCCTGACCAGAGGCTGGCCACGACTCCGCAGCCTGATCGAGGACGAGAGGCTGTGGCTGGTCCGCTGGCTCGGCCCTCTGCGCCGCAACCCTGACGTCGAAGGACAGCTCTCCATCAAGGTCATCGTCGCTGCCCACGCCGGTGAGTCTCCCCGGCCCTTCCATCGGCACTTCCAGGCGCGGTGGCTGACGGACTTCCAGGTGGTCGAGTTCGGAATCGGAGACCTGCCGACGCTCACCACCACACGCTTCTTCAACAAGGGGAGGCCCGCGAAGCCCGACGCAGCGCTCCAGCAGCTCGAGGCGACGTTGGACTTCTCCACGCAGACGCCGCTGCGCCTGAAGGACAGAGCTCCAGTTGCAGGCGACTACCCACTGCCACGTCACGAGATCTCCGGTGCCCACCACTGGGGCCTCATCCGTGAGTGCGCCTGCATGTTCGTGGCCCACCAGGGCGATCCCTACGGCGTGATCTTCCCGGCGATGGAGATCATGCGCTGGGCCTTCGGCTCCTCCTCGGGCCTGCTCCAGGCGATCACCTCGGGCCAGATCCGTGAACTGCTGGAGGAGTCGAGAACGGCCACCTCGCAGCAGGGCGACACCCTCTTCGTCCACGTGCCGGCAGCACTCGAGGAGCAGGACGCGGCCACCCTCGCCTGGCTGATGACCGATGACTTCGCGCGCGATACGGCCTTCCATGTCCAGCCCAGCATCGCTGCGACCACCACCGGCTCCCACGCCTACCCTTCCCTGCGGCTGCCCTACCAGGGCGAGAAGGGGGTGCGCCTCCTCGGCCGCTGGATCACCGGCACCGACGGGGTGGAGCGCTTCCTGGTCCACCGCATCGTCAGGATCGACTTCACCCCGGCGTTCCAGCTCGGCAGAGCGGTGGGGCGGCCAGGGGGTGAACTGGAACCCGGCGGCATCCGTCATGGCCGCCTCCCGGTCGCCGCCGCTGGAGAGTCTGAATTGAGATCCGATACCGAGCCGGGGCACGGGGCAGCACGTGCACGGCTCCCCGCGCTCCCCTCGCAGTTCAGCGCCCTGAAGCCGGTGTCCGTCCCCGTGGGCGCGCCTGCAGCCGCTGCGACAGCCCAGGGGACGGCCGTCACCCCGCCTGCCCCCTGGGGCGAGTTCTCCACCAGCCCTGGCTTCAACCTCACCTCACGTGCCGGGCGTGCCACAGCTTCCATTCCGACGGAGGAACGGGCCAGGCCGATCAGCGCCGACTTCAGCACCCTCCGCAAGGTCGCTGCCCTCCTTGGGGGCGAGGGTTTCCAGGTCGCCGAGCGTGGGCTCTCAGGAGCCAACCCTGCCCAGTTCCCAGGCACCACCCGCCAGTGCCTGATCATCGAGGTCCGACGGGGGCAGCGCCACGCCTACCTCCTGGAGCGCGAGCGAGACAGGGACGAGTACGGGCCACTGATCGTCGCTCGCCTGCACGGAGGTGCTCGCGCCACCGACGCCGACCTGCTGGCCGTCCTCTCCGCAAGGCAGGCGAGACGGCGCTGGCCGGGCAGCACTGGAGCATGGACGCTGGAACGCGTGAACCACAGCTACACCACCGTGGAGCGCTTCCGAGATGCGATCCGGCAGACGATCGAGCCCGGAACCCGGTAGGCTGAGCCGATGGAGAGGCCGCCAGGTGGTCAGTGGCCGATGTTGCCCAGCACCCCGGCGAGGGTTCTGTTCAGAACATCGTCTCACCAGCCATATCCGTCTCACACGAAGATCAGAACGGCTAAGATGGACGGACTACTCGAATGATGCCTGCTCGCAAACCACAATTCCAACGGATCAGTTCTTTCACAGGCGGCTCGATCCCAGAGATCAAGAGGAAGTTTGGCATCATGCTCCGTGCCTTCGAGAACTCAACTCTGCCTCACCACGCTGCCTTCAACGCCTATCGCGACCAGGTCGACAACCCCCGCAACTACTATGTGACCCGCTTCGCAAGCGGCTTCCCCAGCGGTGGAAAACGGCCGTCGACCATCGGCAACCTCCCGAAGGAGGCAAGGTTCGACTGCGGCCTCACCTACCATCTCAGGTCCACCTCCGAGTGGAACGACCTGGATCGCCATGTCGCGAAGCACTTCAGAGGCGGCCTCTACACATCACGGTCAGGTCGCGAGGAGAACTTCAGCGTCGCCGCCTGGGAACGTCAACTCTGGCAGGACGTCTTCGACCTGTTCCTCGCCAGTTGCCTGGGCGCACTGGCTCAGTTGCTACGTGCCAGCCAGGAGGGCAAGCGAGCAGAGCTCATCAAGCTCTACAGTGAGGTCACCTCCGAGCTGAACTCCCTGCGGACGAGGACCAACGCGAACCAGCTGAATGGAGAGATGAAGTACGTGCTGGTCCCCAGGCTCTCCCTTCTCCTGCTGTCGTTCCTCCTCGAGCTCCGGGACTTCGGATCGCCACAGGCGAAGCAACTGCTTGATGACCTCTTCAGCTGCTACCTCCACTGCCCCAAGGATCAGCTGCATCAGCTGACGCTGGCGATCGAGATCAACCCTGCCTACCTGAACACCAGACCAGCAACTGCAGGCCGGACCATTGATCCGCACGGCCACTTCCCGCTCATCGCCATACACCTCGGCCGGACGAGCCCCTTGCCCTTCTACAGCTCGGGGGAGGCACAGCACGAACAAGCGTTCGGCCTGCAACTGGAGCGGAACGCCTTCTCAACGGCCTACCTCAACGACAGAGGGATGCTCGGTGAGTGGCAGACGGTCAACATGACCTCGAAAGGAAACCGTAAGGGCTTCATCAGCAAGATGAGGTTCATTGAGCTTGCGCACCTTCGCGCAGGTCTGCCATACTCACCCTAACCAGACACCAAGACTTGGTGCCTCCTGTCGTACCCCAACACGCTCATCATCGAGGATGTCCACATGACTTCGATCCAAGCACGCACCAACCGACCGGTACTTTCTATATCTGTGCCGCCTGCCCGTTGGCCTTTCGCATTCAGCATCATCAGTCCCGATGTGTTGAGAGCGACGCAGCTTGAGAAGGACTATGCGGAGATCTGCAAGGGCCTGAACCGTGCGCTGGGCCGCGAGAACGGACGCCGCCAGCAAGCCCGCGCCGCCATCGGCGTGATCGACTTCTCCAGCTTCAAGGCCTCGGAGATCGAGGTCAATGGCTTCACATCCCTGATCTGACCGAGCTCGAGAATGAACTGTATCCAGCGGCTCCCTCCGGGGAGCCGTTCGTCTTGGTTGCCCCTTGAGATCCACCCACCTCCTCCTGTACCCTTGTGTCAGGTGACACATGAACCAGGCTGATGCTCAGATCAAGGGAAGGACGCGCGACGTGCTCGAGGCCGTCGCCACCCTCGAGCGCAACGACGAGCCGGTCACCAACGCCCGGCTGGCCGGCATGCTCTCGCTGCCGCGCCAGAACATCCGCCTCTACCTGATCGCGCTCGCCGAGCA